>NZ_NOZE01000005.1:0-189426 GCF_002259025.1 Rhodococcus sp. 05-2255-1e
CCAACAGGGATGGACCCCACACGCCGTGGGCTGATCAACCACGCACACCACCCCGAAGAAGTGCTCTACCCACCCGACCACCACAGCGACACAGGCGACGAAGAACCACGACAACCCGCCTGACGACCCACACAAGCGTCAGGGCACAGCTCTGTCTGTTGTCAGTACATCGCGACCGACCGCACCGGCGTGCGCGAAAAATAGGAGGGCTCCCGAGTCGGCGCCCGCGTACGGTGACCCCATGATGGTTCTCGCCAGCAGGACTGCGGAGTTGTCGCCGCCGGTCTTCTTCGTCTGGAAGGCACTGATGCGCCCAGATGTGCATCCGAAGAATCAAGGGTTCGCCTGGCCGGTGATGTTCGAGGGTGCCGCTCTGCCGCGCATCGTCGAGAGTAGTGAGTTCGACCGCGTGGTGTGGAGCTCGCCGTGGCCGAGTCTTCCCGACATCCTGGTGCAGTTCGATCTGACCGCAGCAACCCGACTTCGCTGGACGCTGTTGGCCCACACACCCGCCCCCAACCCGCAGACGGTTGAATGGCTCCGCGACCAGGTAAGCCATCTGATCAACATCGACCTACGCAATGCGACTGGACACTGAACTCTCAGCTGTTGCCGCCGTTCACCCCATACGGATAGCGCTTCCCGACTGCGAACCACAGGATCGGGCCGACGATGGGCAGGATCAGTGTCACCACTACCCATGCCAGCTTGATGAGCCAGTTGGAGCCTGTGTCACGGACGATCGACACGAGAGCAATGCCGAAGAGAGCCAATGCAATCGCGCCGCCGGCAGAAGTCATGGTCGCACCTTATGCCTGCGTCGTGGCTAGTCTTGCCCTGAGGTGAAAGGAGTCGGAAGACCATGGATGCTGACGGTAACCCGGCTCTGCCGTTATGGTTCGATCTCGCATGGATGGCTGGGATCGTGTTGTGGCTGCTACTCGTCGGTGTCGCATGGGTGTCGATTCTTCGGAGCAATCAGGCTCGTCGGGGATCCGCGTTCTGGTGGTGTCTGCTCGTGTTGCTGATGCCCATCTCAGGCGCACTGATATGGTTCGTCGCTCGCCCGCGTAAGCCCGATACAGATCAACGGTTGAGTTCGTAGCGGGACAGCCACAGTCCCGGCAACACCTCTTGATTCTGGCTGTGCACGAAGCCGAGTGACTCGTACAGGCGACGGGCCGGGGCATTGTCTCGCCCGGTAGCCACCAGCACACGTTCTCCGGCAATGTAATTCAGTGCCGCGGTAACCAAACCGCGACCGATGCCCTGGCGATGTGCGTGCGGAGCCACCACCAGACGGTCGATCTCGGATCCGGACCACGCTGCGGCACTGAGGATTTCGTCCAGATCGCGCGCGACGAGCCAGTGGACCTGTGCTGCACACAGATCATCCACCGACTCGTGCAGTAGTGGGATGCGGTCGTCGCCGATGAGCTCGGCCTCGACAGCGTACGCACTCCTCTGTACGGCCAGGATTTTCTCGGCCGACAACCGATCCGTCGACGGATCGACCTGCGCTATCTCAATACCGGCCACCAGCGGGCTCGGGCAACGTGTCGAGTGCGGCGAGGTGCTCGGAGCTCAACGTGAGCGAGGCGGCACCGGCGTTCTCGTCCAGACGTGAAGTGCGGCGAGTGCCGGGAATCGGCACCACGTGCTCTCCCTGCGCCAGCACCCATGCCAGGGCCACCTGCGCAGGCGTCGCACCGAGCTCGTCGGCGATGGCCGCGATGGCGTCGACGATGACGAGGTTCGCATCGAGGTTGTCGTGACTGAAACGCGGCAGTCGAGAGCGGAAATCATCTGCAGCGGGTACGGTTCCGCGGAAGTTGCCCGTCAGAAACCCTCGGCCCAGCGGCGAGAACGGCACGAATGCCGCACCGTTGTCTTGCGTCCACTTCAGCGACGTGGCCAGGTGGTCGCGTGTCCACAACGACAACTCCGACTGCACAGCGGATATCGGATGCACCCGCTGAGCCCGATCGAGCTGCTCGACGGTGAACTCCGAAACACCCAGTGCGCGAACCTTTCCGGCCTGCACGGCCTCCGCCATCGCGCCGATACTGTCTTCGACGTCGACCTCAGGATCGGGACGGTGCAGGTAATACAGATCGATGTGGTCGACGCCCAACCGTCGGAGCGAATCGTCGATGGCAGACCGCAGATGCTCGGGCTTGCCGTTGGGGCCGGAAATGACCGGCTCTCCGGCGTCGCCGATGTGGGAGGTCAATCCGCCCTTGGTCGCGAGCACCACCTCGTCGCGTCGACTGCCGATGGCTGCGCCGACGACTTCCTCGTTGGTGAACGGTCCGTACACATCGGCGGTGTCGATGAAGTTCACACCCAGGTCCAGGGCGTGCCCGATGACGCGATCGGGGGACTCCGTTCGGTCGTCTGCCTTGTATGCCCAGGTCATTCCCATGCAGCCCAAGCCGATGGCACCCACCTCGGGGCCGTCGTTCCAGAGGGTGCGGGCGGGGGTGGAGCCTGCGGAACGACCAAGGGGTGGCCAGGGTACTGTGCGTTCGCTCATGTACTCGACCATAGAGAAGTAAATGCGTTGTCGCTTGGACTCACCGGGCGACTAGCATCGCCGCATGGCACTCCCGCACTCGAAGGTGTATTTCGGCGACAGACTGGTCGATGCGAAGGACGCGACACTCGGGGTCGCGACCTCGGCCGTCCTCTACGGCCTGAGTGTCTACACCGTGTTTCCGGTGCAGGTGGACGGAGATCGACGCACCGCTTTCCGGTTGCTCGATCACTACCAGCGACTCGTCGAGTCCTGCAAGATCATCGGCATCGACACCTTCGCGTCACAGTGGAGTTTCGAGCGGTTCGTACAGGCGACACGCGACGTCATCGCCGCCAACGTCCCGACCGACGAGGTGTACGTGCGGGCAACCGTCCACGTCGACGAGTCCATTCCCGGAACACGGGTCCGTGGCCTGCACACGACAGTGTCGATCTTCCTCTATGACGCCAATCCCATTGTGCCGCAAAACGGTATGAGGTTGAAGACCAGTGTGTGGCGTCGCATCCCCGACTATGCGATCCCGTCGCGCGCGAAGGTCAACGGAGCATACGTCAATTCCGTTCTGGCGAAACAGGATGCGATCGACAGCGGTTTCGACGACTGCATTTTCCTCGACATCAACGGACACGTCTGCGAGCTCAGTGCCGCCAACATCTTCCTCGTCCGGAACGGAGTGCTCGTCACACCCGACGTCACCAGCGACATTCTCGATGGCATCAACCGTCGAATGCTCCTGACGTTGGCGCGCGAAGAAGGAATGACGGTTCAGGAACGCACGGTCGACCTCACCGAGCTGTACATCGCCGACGAGGTCTTCGTGTGTGGCACGTCGGCCGGGGTTGCCCCGGTATACGAAATCGACGGCCGCGCAATAGGAACTAAGGAAACCGGACCGGCGACTCTCACTCTGCGGAAGCGTCACCAGGCTGCACTCACGAGCGACGAAGTGCACGGCTGGGTGACGACCCTCTAGCTACGCCGGGCAGGTCGATGCCAGTCCGGCGATCAGTGCTTCGGATGCGGGTTGTAGCAGCGGATCGGTGCCCGGGGTCGGCGCGGCTGTGGTCCAGGCCAGTGACACCTGACGGCTGCCGTCGGGACTCGAGAACTGGAACGTGCGATATCCGAAGCCGTTGCCGCGCTGGCCGAACACCAGCTCACCGGACTCTGGATCGCAGGCGTCGATTCCCAGCAGCAATCCGAGGCCGTAGCCGGAGGGGCTGACCACCTGCATGTCGTCGACTATGTTGCGAGGTAGCAGTGTGCCGTCGAACAAAGCACGAAAGAACGTGTTCATGTCCTCTACGGTGGAGACCACTGCAGCAGCGGCAGACCAGATACTCGCGTCGTATTCGGTGACGTCGGTGTAGATCCCGTTCTCCAGCACGTAGCCGTGCAGTGCATCGCCGGCGATATCGGCGTCGGTGGGGTAAGTGGTGTCGGTCATCTGCAGAGGTTCGATGATCCTGTCCTGCAACGACTGTCCGACGGGCTTCCCATCGAGATCGGCCACGATCCGCCCGAGTAGAACGTAGTTGGTGTTCGAGTAGCTGAACTCCTGGCCCGGTTCACTTGTCCACGGCATGGCCGACGCCTTCGAGATCAGCTCATCATCGGTGACGGAATCATCGGCGCGAGAAGCGATCTGCTGCGCCGTATCGAGTCCGGTGAGGTAGTCGGGTATTCCGCTCGTATGGTCGAGCAGTTGTCGGACGGTGACGGACTTGGACAGCAGGCCCGGAAGGAGTTCGTCGACCCGCTGATCGAGCTGCAGTTTTCCCTCGTCGACGAGCTGCAGCACCACCGCCGCGACCATCGACTTGGTGACGCTTGCAATGCGCACCGGATCGTCGGCACCCGCCGGCTCGGTGCCATCACGCTCGACGAGTCCTGCCGCTCCCGACCAGGAATCCTCGCCGTCGCGCACCTGCGCGACGGCGGCGACGGACCCTGCATCGACCAGGGCGTCCAGAGCCGCCTGGACGTCGTCGGTCCTGATGCTCCCACTCGACGTCGTCGTAGAGGTCGCCTGCACGGCTGAGGGCTCGTCGGACGACGTGCATCCACTGACCAGCAGGGGCGTCGAGACGGTGAGGGCGGCGAGGACTCGTAGCTTGCTCATGGATTCGACACTAACGTCCCGAATCGGACAATTTCAGTGTCAAATGTCAGTGATCCGCGATGCCGGTCACTTCGCGCTCGAATTCAACAGAACCTCGGCCGCAGTCTTTGCTGCAGAGGCGGATTCGGCCAGTTCGGTGATGGCGGCGGTGGTTTGAGCACCCTCGGCGAGAAGTGCGATTTGCAGACCGACGGTCGGCTCGCATCCGTCTTCGACGGCCAAGGCGGTGACGTACTCGATGAAACGTTTCTTGTGCTGATGCGCGGCGTCGGCGACCTCGGGCATGGTTGCGCCCAGTTCGCCGAAGGAGTTGATGAACGCGCACCCGCGAAAGTCGTCCTCTCGGAACCATCGATCCAGGAAGTCGAAGATGGACAACAACTTTCCGCGCGGTGTGTCGTGTCGATCCGCCTCGGCGCGGATCCCGTCGTTCCACTGGGCAGTGCGGCCACGGAGGACCTCGGCCACGATGGCCGTCTTGGACGGAAACAGTGTGTACATGCGTTTGAGGGAGATTCCCGCTGCGGTGCGCAGCTCATCCATGCCGACGGCCTGGATGCCGCGCGCATAGAACAGTTCGTCCGCGGCGTTCACCACCTGTGCCCGTCCGATTTCCGTACTGGTCATCGCTTACCCCTTGCCGAGAGAACCAACGTTCTCTACAGTAGTCCACACACGGAGAGAACGACCGTTCTCCCGCTCGATGCTCAGGACACAGGAAGGCAGGATCATGGCGTACATCAACGTCGGAACCGAGAACTCCACCCCCGTCGAGGTCTACTACGAGGATCACGGCTCCGGCCAGCCGGTTGTGCTCATCCACGGCTACCCGCTCGACGGCAACTCGTGGGAGCGCCAGTCGCGTGCGCTGCTCGATGCCGGCTACCGCGTCATCACCTACGACCGCCGTGGATTCGGGCAGTCGAGCAAGCCCACCGTCGGCTACAACTACGACACCTTCGCTGCAGACCTGGACAAGGTGCTCACCGAGCTCGACCTGAACGACGTCATCCTCGTCGGATTCTCCATGGGCACAGGTGAACTGGCTCGGTATGCCGCGAAGTACGGCACCGATCGCGTCGCCAAGTTCGCGTTTCTCGCCTCGCTCGAGCCGTTCCTGCTACAGACCGACGACAACCCCACCGGCGTTCCGCAGTCGGTGTTCGACGGCATCGAGACCGCAGCGCGCGAGGATCGTTTCACCTGGTTCGAGAACTTCTACAAGGACTTTTACAACCTCGACGAAAACCTCGGCAGCCGCATCAGCGAGGCCACCGTGCGCGCCAGCTGGAACACCGCCACCACCAGCGCACCCGTCGCGGCCTATGCCGTCGTGCCCACTTGGCTCGAGGACTTCCGCGGTGATGTGGAGAAGGTGCGCGAATCGGGCAAGCCGACGCTGATCCTGCACGGCAC
The DNA here is from genome assembly GCF_002259025.1 of Rhodococcus sp. 05-2255-1e. Taxonomy (NCBI): domain Bacteria; kingdom Bacillati; phylum Actinomycetota; class Actinomycetes; order Mycobacteriales; family Nocardiaceae; genus Rhodococcus; species Rhodococcus sp. 05-2255-1e. The sequence goes on from NZ_NOZE01000005.1 coordinate 6,078, forward strand.
GGCCGACAACATCTTGCCGATCGATTCGACGGGACGTCCGTTCCACGAGGCGTTCCCCGAGGCGACGTACGTCGAGGTCGAGGGCGCACCACACGGACTGCTGTGGACACACTTCCAGGAAGTGAACGACGCGCTTCTCGCGTTCGTGAAGTAGCACCGACGTCGTACAAGACGCAAAAGAAAGGGACGGCACCGCGGCCGTCCCTTTCGCGTCGGATCAGACCGCGACCACTCCGTCGTGATCGCTGTAGACGATCTCGCCGGGGGTGAAGGTGACGCCGCCGAAGGTCACCGGCACGTTCTTCTCGCCTGATCCCGTCTGCGTGCTCTTGCGTGGGTTCGTCCCCAATGCCTTGACGCCGATGTCGAGGGTGCGCAGAATCGCCGAGTCCCGCACAGCGCCGTTGACGATGACGCCTGCCCAGCCGTTGTCGACACCCCGCCCGGCGATGATGTCGCCGACCAGCGCGGTGTGGATGCTGGCGTCGCCGTCGACCACGAGAACGCCGCCGTTGCCGGGCTCGCTCAACGTCTGCTTGACCAGCAAGTTGTCCTGGAAGCAGCGGATGGTGGTGATGGGTCCGGCGAACTCGGTGTGCTTGCCGAACTGGATGAACTGGGTGTCGCAGCTGCGGATGTCGGGACCGATCTCGTCGGCCAGATCAGCGGTTGCTTTGAATTCCACAGGTGAAGTCATGCGCAGAAGACTAACGTCCGATCGTCAGCCGCGGCCGTGACGTCGCTCGTAGTCGTCCCGGGTGCGGTCGACACGGCTCTGCGCCTTGGCGTTGATCAACTGGGGATCGAGGCCGTGAATCAGCAACCGGTGCCGCCGATATACGTTCATCAGCGCTATCGCGAAGTACACCAGCGGAATGAACAGCAACGCCATCATCGCCAGCGACATCCACAGTGGGCCGGGAATCAGCAGGAACAGCAGCAGCAACGGGATGACGGGAACCGTGAATCGAGCCAGGTAGCGCACCTGGGCACCGTTGCCGACGAGGTCGTTTCGGACCCAATCTTGCATCGACGGGGGCAGGACCCGACCGAACGAGTACCCCAAAAATTGCACAGGACTGGGCTTCGTACGTTCGGTCGTCATCGCGCCATGCTAGTCCTACATCAGTTGGTACAAGTCACCGTTGACTGCGAATATTCTCATATGTGACGATAGCGTCAGTTCGGACCGGGTGGTGTCGACGACAAGGACGTGGACCGTGATCGACCGCAGAACCTTGCTCGGCGCGCTCGGTGCAGCCACGCTCTCGGGAGTCGCCTTGTCCGCAGCGACCGCGTCGGCGTCACCGACGCCTGCCGCCGGGGGAGTAGTGGACGTGCACTCGCACATGGTCCCCGACTTCTACCTGCGGGAAGCGCTCGCGTCCGGCATCGTCTTTCCCGACGGCATGCCGAAGTGGCCGTCCTGGTCGGTGACCGAGCATCTGCAGATGATGGACCGGTGTGGGATCGACAGGGCGATCCTGTCCGTGTCGAGCCCTGGGGTGCACTTCGGCAACGACGGCCAGGCTTCCGATCTGGCCCGACGGGTCAATGACTTCGGAGTCGGAGTTGTCCAGGGTCAGCCACGCCTCGGATTCTTTGCGTCGCTGCCCCTTCCGAACGTCGTCGACTCGACGGTCGAGGCCATTCGGGCTCTCGATCAGCTCGGTGCCGACGGGGTCACCGTGATGTCGAACGCCGGCGGCATGTATCTCGGCAACGCCATGCTTACGCCGTTGCTCGCGGCGCTCGATGCGCGTTCGGCGGTGGTCTTCGTGCATCCCACCTCGCCGCCGAATGCAGCTGCGGTAGCGCTCGGTAGGCCCGCTCCGATGGTCGAATTCCTCTTCGACACAGCGCGAACCGTCATCGACTTGATTCTGCTGGGCGTGGTCGATCGGTTCCCTCAGATCCGTTGGGTGTTCACTCATGGCGGCGGAGTGCTGCCGCTGTTGGCAGATCGGGTCGACTTCTTCCGGACGCAGGTCGGTCTCGGTACCCCGTCGACGCCGAATGTACTGCAGCGCTTGTGGTTCGACCTCGCCGGTACGCCGGTTCCGCGGCAGCTGCCGGCGTTGCTGTCGGCGGTCGGACCCGATCGTCTGGTCTACGGCAGCGACTTCTGCTTCACCCCGATCGGCGCGGTGCAAGAACAACTGCGATCACTCGACGCCGGTGCCGCGGACGGTGGACTGGAGAACTGGCGCGCCGTCACATCCGACAATGCCCGCAGTCTGTTGAGTGTCTGATCCGTACGGGAGTTCGATGAAAGCACAAGCACTACAACCGTTCTCAGAGCACTGGGATTGGCAGATGAATGCCGCTTGCCGCTCGCGTCAACCCTGACGAGCAGCGTTCGCCCGGACATCTACGCCCCGGGTCGGAATCCGCACCTCCTGCAGGGGGTGCGGATTCCGAAAAGGGGTGCGGATCGAGACGCGTCAGCTCTGACGAGCGGCGTTCGCGACGATGACGTCACGGAGATACTGCGCCAAACCGTCGGCGATACCGTTGTAGTGCTTGGCAAATCGCTCGTCGGCGATGTACATCTCCGCCAGGTTCACCTGCATCTCGTAACCGCAGTCGTAGTACCGCTCGATCGACGCGCGATGACGCTCGGCCAGTACCCCGGCTTCGGGGGAATTCGGCGACACACCCCGCTGCATCGCGGCAGCGAGATCGGCTTCGAGGAGGTCCGTCTCTTCCTTGACGGCCTTCCAATCGTCCTTGGTGAACGACGCCGTACGCTGCTGCGACTGCTTCCACTCGTCGGTTTCGCCCCAGCGCTGCTCGGCCTCCTCGGCGTATTCCTCGCCGGGCCAGTTGTCGCCGAAGATCTCTCGCTGCTCCTCGGGAGTCAATTGCATACCCATCTTCTTCGCCTCCATCATCTTGTCCACGGCCGCAGCCATTGCGTGCAAGTGGTCGATCCGCTCGCCGAGCAGGTCGCGCTGCCGCCGCAGATGCGCCATCGCGTCGACGGCCGGGTCGTCGAGCAACGCTGCAATGACCTCGAGCGGGAACCCGAGCTCGCGGTAGGTCAGTACCTGATGCAGCCGTTCGACATCGGCCGACGAGTACGTCCGATAGCCCTTGGGGGTTCTGCCCGACGGCACCACCAACGCGATCTCGTCGTAGTGATGCAGCGTTCTGACGCTGACACCCACCAACTTCGAGACCGCGCCGACCTGCATGCCGACCTGGACGTCAACCGAACTGTTCGCGGACGAATCACTCACGAAGGACACTGTGCTGCCTCCCGTGGCGTGAGGGTCAAGACGAAGAACGATTCGTTATGGACCTCTAGCGAATCACACGTTCGCAACCCGAGGTGGGTACTCCGGCCAGGCGTTGTGCCAACCAATCGTAGGCACCGGGACGGCCGTTGGTCTGGGCCAGCGAATGATCCCCGGGAATCTCTTCGAGTCGGACCGACGCCCCGGCCGCGCACCACTGATCCTGCACGGCCTCGGCACCTTCTTTGGGAATGAGGAAGTCCTGCAGGCCCTGGTAGATGTACACCGGCGCGTCCGGCTTCGTCTGGCCCATGCGGTTTTCCTCGACGACGGCCGTGGTGATCGGATGCGCGAAGACGTCCGGGACGTTGGAGAGATTTCGCTGGTCCAACAGCAGTAGTCCGCTGTAGGACAACACATCCACGCATTGATCCTTCTGTGCCAGCGCCAGTCGCTTGCCGTTGTCGTTGGCGAGCTGCCGCATCTCCGGGTACTCCCGGGACAGTCCGATCGTCGCCGCAGTGAACAAGCCCGACCCGATCTGACCGTTCAACGACGTCTGCAGAATCTTGTAATCGGTGGGCGGACCGCCGAACGCGACTCCGGCGATGTTCAGCTCGGGTGCGTACTCGGGTGCCAACTGCGCCGCCCAGCCCGAGGCGATCGCACCGCCGGAATATCCGGTGATGCCGATGGGTGCATCCGCGCTCACGCCTGCAGTCCGGGAGGCACGCAGACCGTCGAGCACGGTGTGCCCCGACACGAGACCGGCCGAATACGCCTGACGCGGCCCCTGATAATCCGTCATCACCACGGTGTAACCGCGGCCGAGGAGGATCCGGACCTGATCGATCTCTTTGTTGTTGCCCCGCGGGAGGGTGTACGACGGCGCGCACGTGTTCCCGAGTGAATCCGTCGCCTCGTTGTATGCGATGACGGGGCGATCTCCACCACCGGTCCACGGCGCAGTGGGAGTCAGCACCGTCGTCGCCGCTGCGATGGGACGATTCTTCGAATCGGTGGAGCGGAAGAGCAATTGGACGGACGAGGCCTCGGGCGTCACCGCGACATCGCGTCGAGCGAGGACAGTGCCGGGCACGAGATTCTCGTATCCCGCCGGCGGATCGAACCACGGATCGCCGAGTGACGAGGGGAGATACGCAGCCGGATCGCTCGGCGGAGCAATGAAATCTTGGACCGGATCTGCCTGCGCAGACCCCGCGAATGCCACCATCAGTGCTGCTGCTCCGGCCAGAACTAGTGCCTTGCGCATGGATTCCCCACCCTGTTGCTTCCGAACGCCCCGACGTCGGAGTAGACCACCGCCCATCGTGCCACAGGGCCAGGGAACATCGGCCCTGTGAACTGAGCCGAAGACCAGGTAGGTTGTCTGTTACTCCGAACACTACTCATCAGTAGGGATGCAAAAATGCCTGCTCCGTCCACTGCGACCTTTTCCCGGCTCGCTGATCTCATCGCCATTCCCGACGCGGACTCGCGTCCCACCAAGACGATCACCGAGGTGTTCACCGGTAAGGAGCTGGCGACCATTCCGGTCGGTACGGCTGCAGATGCCCTGGCTGCGATCGCGCGCGTCCGCACCGCCCAGGCGGTCTGGGCCAAGCGTCCGGTCTCCGAGCGCGCAGAGATCTTCCACCGCTACCGCGACCTGGTGCTCGCGCACCGCGACGAGCTCATGGACATGGCGCAGGCCGAGACGGGCAAGTCCCGCGCCGCCGCCCTCGAGGAAGTCCTCGACATCTCGATGACCTCGCGGCACTACGCACGCACCGCCGCCAAGCTGCTGGCCCCGAAGAAGGTCACCGGCATGCTTCCCGTGCTGACCAAGACTCGCGTTCGGTACCAGCCCAAGGGCGTCGTCGGAATCATCTCGCCGTGGAACTACCCGATGACTCTCGCGGTGTCCGACGCCATTCCGGCGCTGCTGGCCGGTAACGGCGTCGTGCTCAAGCCCGACAGCCAGACGCCGTACTGCGCGCTGGCCTGCGTCGAGCTGCTCTACAAGGCCGGTCTGCCCCGCGACCTGTTCGCCGTGGTCCCCGGCCCCGGCTCGGTGGTGGGCACCGCAATCGTCGAGAACACCGAATACGTCATGTTCACCGGCTCCACGGCCACCGGTCAGCTCCTGGCCGAGCAGGCGGGGCGTCGACTCATCGGTTTCTCCGCCGAGCTCGGCGGCAAGAACGCCATGATCGTCGCCAAGGGCGCCAACCTGCGGGAAGTATCCGACGCGGCAGTGCGCGCCTGCTTCTCCAACTCCGGTCAGCTCTGCATCTCCATCGAGCGCATCTACGTCGAGAAGTCGATCGCCGCCGAGTTCACCGAGAAGTTCGGCCAGCGGGTACGCAACATGACCGTGGGTGCCGATTACGAGTTCGGCATCGAAATGGGCAGCCTCATCTCCGAGGACCAGATCAAGACGGTCTCGGCGCACGTCGACGACGCCAAGGTCAAGGGCGCGACGGTCGTCGCGGGCGGCAAGGCGCGTCCCGACATCGGCCCGCTGTTCTACGAGCCGACGTTGCTGACGAACGTCACCGAGGACATGGAGTGTGCGGCGACCGAAACCTTCGGGCCGTTGGTGTCGATCTACCCCGTCGCGGACGTCGACGAAGCCATTGCGAAGGCCAACGACACCGACTACGGATTGAACGCAAGTGTCTGGGCCAAGACGAAGGCTCAGGGCGAGGCCATTGCGGCACGTCTGCACGCGGGCACGGTCAACGTCGACGAGGGCTACGCGCCGACGTGGGGCACCACCGGTGCACCGATGGGCGGAATGGGCGTCTCCGGCATGGGCCGCAGGCACGGAAACGAGGGACTGCTCAAGTACACCGAGCCACAGACCATCGCGACGACCCGCCTGCTCAATCTCGGTGGACCGCGCGGACTTCCGCCGAAGCTGTGGGCAAAGATCATGCCTCCCTTCGTCAAAGCGCTGAAGTACATACCCGGCCGGTAGTAGTCGGTAGACGGACGAGAAAAGGCCCCGCACTCCCTTTCGGGTGTGCGGGGCCTTTCGCTGTTCTGTGGCAGATCAGTTGACGCTGTGGCCGTTCAGTCCGGCGTTGGCGTAGTGATTGTGGCTGTCGGGAATGTGGTTGTCTCCCAACACCCGAGCCACCTGCTGCTCGCTGAGTCCGAGTCGGCGGAGTCGCTCGCACACTGCATCGAAGTCGAGCATCTTGGCGTCGAGCTCCTGTTGCAGCTCGATCACCTCGGCGCGAATGGCCTCGGCCTCGTCGAGTGCGGTCAACGTGTCCTCGGGCTGGGGCAGCAGCAGCGTGAGCAGTCGATCACGGGCATCGGTGCTCAGTCCATCGAAGGGACGCTGACCCGGCTGAGCCTCGTGGCGACCTTCGTTGCGACGCTCGAAGCGCCGTTCGTTGCCGTACTGCGCTCCGACGTAATCCTGAGTCGCCCCGAAGGACGGGATCTCGGCGAGCTGCTCCCGACGCTCGGGCTGTGCCTGAGCAGCACCGTCGAGATCGTTCTGGTCCAGATCGGTCTTGTCCAGATCGGCGACGGGTCCCTGCGCCGGTGCCGACGCGATGTCGATCGTCTTGCGCAGCGGGCGGTTCGGGATGAAGACCACTGCGATGAGCGTGACGATCGCAACGAAGCCGGCGATCATGAAGATGCGTCCGGTCGCGTCGCCGTATGCGGTGCGGATGACGCTGACGATCGGAGCCGGCAGTGCCGTGAGGTCGAGCGATCCGCCGCCTCCGGCCGAACCGTCCACACCGAGCTGCGCCAGACCGGCTGCCGACTTCTCGGCGACCCGGGTTGCCAGCAGCGAACCGAGAACCGAGACGCCGATCGCTCCGCCGAAGGTACGGAAGAAGGCAACCGTCGACGATGCTGCACCGACGTTCTGCACACTGACCGTGTTCTGCACTGCGAGAACGAGATTCTGCATCAGCATGCCGGTACCGAGACCGACGATGGTGATGAAGATGCCGACCGTCACCAGGCTGGTGGCGTGGTCGATGGTGCCCAGCAGCAGGAATCCGATGACCAGCAAGATGGAGCCGGTGACGATGAACGGCTTCCACTGACCGAACTTGGTGATCAGCTGACCGGAGCCCACGGAGGCGACGAGCATGCCGAACACCAGTGGGATGGAGAGCAATCCAGCTTCGGTGGGGGTGTAGCCGCGAGCAGTCTGGAAGTACTGGCCGAGGAACGTGGTGGCTCCGAAGAGGCCGACGCCGACCGCGATGGACGCGATGATGGCCAGGCCGGTGGTGCGCTCGGTGACGATCTTGAGCGGGATGATCGGCGACTTGTGTCGAGCCTCGACGATGATCGTCAGGACGAGCAGCGCAACTCCGCCGCCGACGAGGTACGCGGTCTCACGAGAGATCCAGGCGTAGTAGTCGGCCTTGCCTGCGAACGAAACCCACACGAGGAGAACGGACACGCCTGCGGTCAGCAGAAGTGCGCCGAGCCAGTCGATGGAGACGTTGTCCTTGCGGACGGTCTTGATGTGCAGCGTCTTCTGCAGCAGGCCGAGGGCGATGACAGCCAACGGGACGCAGACGAAGAAGCACCAGCGCCACCCGAGGGGGCTGTCGACGATGACGCCGCCGAGGATGGGGCCACCGGACATCGATACGGCCATGACGGCACCGGTGTAACCGGAGTAGCGGCCACGATCACGCGGGGAGACGATGGTTCCGATGATGGCGATGACGAGTGCCGTCAGGCCACCCATGCCGATGCCCTGCACCACACGTGCGGCGAGCAGCACCGGAACGTTGTGCGCGAAGCCGGCGATGAGCGAGCCCGCGACGAAGATCAGAATCGAGCTCTGGACCAGGACCTTCTTGTTGAACAGGTCGGCGAGCTTGCCCCAGATGGGCGTCGACGCGGCGTTGGCCAGCAGTGCGGTGGTGATGACCCAGGCGTACGCGGTCTGCGAACCCTTCAGGTCACCGATGATGGTCGGCAGTGCGGTCGAGACGATGGTGGTGCTCAGCAGCGCGGTGAACAGCGCGGCCAGCAGACCGGTGAGGGCTTCGAGGATCTGGCGATGCGTCATCGCATCGGGATCGGCGACTGCCTGATTCGGCGGATTCTCCGCGGATGTGGTGGTCATGTCTTATCTCGCAATCAATTCAATGCGGGCCACGTCCTGGTGCTGGGCGTGGGCGTCTTCGGTGAACGTGTCGTTGAGCTTGCGGATGGAATCGAGAGCATCCAGTGCTTCGGTTTCACTCCACTCGCTCAACATCTCTGCCAGGCGACGAGCTCGCCTGTCCCAAATCTGTTTCAGTCGAGCCTGGCCGTCGTCCGACACGCAGACCCGGGACGCTCTTCTGTCGTCCGGATCGGGATGCCGATCGATGTAGCCGAGTTCGACGAGGTCCGCGATCTGCCGGCTGAGGGCGGACTGGCTGACGCAGAGCCTGCTGGCGAGGTCGGTCTGTCTGCATTCACCCTCTGTCGCGAGGATGGCCAGAACTCCGGTCAGCGCCTGCGGCAACGGTGAATCCTCGACTCCGGTGGTCACGGCCCGCTTCAGCGTGCGCCCGAAGAGGAAAACCTCTTCGACGAGCGATTCCGCTGTCGTGGATTGAACTGCCATGAGTACTCCAACGCTGAGTTCGATTTACTTGCTGTCTGCAACCATATATATACATACATGCGCTAAGCAAACAATATTCCTGTCTGGTGGGTCACAGCGTCGTGGCGAGGTGGGGCCGTGGTGGGGGATCGGCTCCCCCGATCTGGATTCCAGCCTGCGATCGGCGGCACAAATCCGAAGCTGGGGAGCCGATCTGGGGCCCAGGGGAGGGCGATACAGTCCGAACATGGACGTTGTGCGCGCGATGCCCCTGCTCACGGTCACCGATCTCGATGCGGCGCTGGACGCGTATGTCCAGGTCACCGGCATGGAGGTGGTGATGAACCACGGTTGGATCGCCACACTTGCGTCACCGGGAGACAGCACCGCGCAACTGAGTCTGATCACCGTCGACCCCACCGGCCCGGTGAATCCGTCGGCGTCTCTCGAAGTGGACGACGTCGACGCGGCCTACCGCGCCGCGGTAGATGCGAATTTCGAGATCGTGTACGAGATCACCAACGAGGAGTGGGGCGTGCGCCGATTCTTCTTCCGAGACGCAGGCGGCAACGTGGTGAACGTGCTCGCGCACATGTGAGATCAGCTGGGCTGCAGCAGTTTTCCTCGCCACACGCCTCGGAGGGTTCGAGTAGCGACAGTGATCCAGGCCGTCACGAGTACGACGTACAGCAGTACGGCAAGGGCACGGACCGCGCCGAAATCGAGGGCATTGCCCAGTGCGGTCGCTCCGGTGACGCAGGTGCCGATCGGGAACGTGAACGACCACCACGTCAGTGAGAAGCTCAACCTCCTCCGTGCCGCGTGCACTGTCAGCGCAGTGGCCAGCGCGAACATCAGCGCGCCGAATCCGCCCATGATCAGTCCGTAGCCGATCCCGACCACGTGCAGCCCGACGGCGATCGACGACTGTGTCTCGGTGAACACCGTCGCTGCATCGGTGCCCAGCAGATTGGCCGCCGTGACCGACTGGCCGATCAACCCCAGCGTGATCCAGACCGTCGGAGCCGCGTCGACGCACGGCAGACCGCCGTGCAGCAGGCGTCCGTAGATCAACGTCATGGTGAGCATTCCGACGATCAGCGACAGCCCGAACATCGCGTAGCACGCGCACAGCAGCGCCAACCGCCACTGGCCGTCGGGCAGGTGGGGAAGCAACAATGCGCCGGTCGACGCCGAGACCATCGGCGGAACGACGGGCATCAACCACGCCGGCAATGCCGTGACCTGCTCTCGGGGACCGGCCGTAATCATGCGAAACGGCACCGCGACGCTGGTGAGCAGGCCGGTGATCGTGCCGACGACCCAGAGGACTGCGAACAGTGCCGTGGCCGCCGTGGGACCGACGAGGTCTCCGCCGAGCAGGTCGGCCCCGGCACCGACGGTGAGCAAGGCCATGGGCGGTGCGCCGTAGAACTGCATCATCACCGGGTGCTGCGCGTAGTCGACTGCGCGTGCGCGGTAACCGATCCAGTGCCGCACGAACGCCGCGCCGATCACTACGAGTGCACCCGCAGCGAGCACCCAGACGACGACGGCGAAGACGCGCAACGCAGGAAGGTCGACGGGCAGTGTGGCGGCCGCGGTGGCGACGATGCCGGTTCCCATGACGGCGGCGAACCAGTTGGGGGTGATGTGCTCGACGGTCCGCCTGCGCGACAGCCGGGGTGCATACGAGACGGACTCGAGGACGGTCATGACTTCACTGTGCGCGACGCGGCCCACGTCCGGTAGACAGCAATTCGCTAGCCAGCCATAACTGAAGATTATGACTGGATGGACCCAGCGACCGTCAGAAGTTCCGCGGCCGGGCCGCTGGGCTCACGGCCCGATCGCCAGATCGCGCGCAAGTCTCTGTGCAGGGACAGATCGGGGAGCGGCACTCCGATCAGACTGCCCGCCGCCAGCTCCGTCGCGACGGCCAGTGAACTGAGGACGGCACCGCCGATCCCCGCCGCCACAGCTGACTTGATGGCCGTCGTCGACGACACTTCCAGCAGAGGAGTCGTGGGCGGGCCGAAACCTGCTGCAGCAACCGCACTCTCGTACACGGACCTGGTTCCCGACCCGGCCTCGCGGGTGACCAGCGCCGTCTCGACTACCTGCTCGGTCGACGGTGCAGTGTGTGCCCACGGATGTCCGGGTGCCACGACGAGAACCAGTTCGTCGGTTGCGACGGTGCGGTACGTGAGTTCGGCCTGGACACTGGGGTTTTCGATGAACCCCAGGTCTGCGTCTCCGGCGAGCACCGTCGCGGCGACCACCGCCGAATTGCCCGAGCTCAGCGTGGGCACGATCTGGGGCAGCGTCGTGTGCAGTGTGACCAGCCATCGCGGTAGAAGGTACTCGGCGACAGTCTGACTGGCCGCGATCTGCAGGTGGCCGATGCGCTCGGCGTGCAGCGTGGCGATCGCCGTCGCCAAGTCCTCGGCCGACCGGACGACCGGCGCTGCCCAACTCGCGACCAGCTCGCCGAACTCGGTCAGCACCGTTCCGCGTGCGCCCCGCTTGAACAACGGCGCTCCGACGCGACGCTCCAGCGCGCGAATGCGAGAACTTGCCGCGGGCTGCGACATGCCGTGGGCGTGTCCGGCACGGCCGATGCTGCCGAGCTCTGCCACCGACAGCAACAAATCGATGCTGGTGAGATCGGCAACGTGAGGGGGAAGCGGCACAGGTCGAGCCTACGGCGACGGGAGTCAGAAGTCGCTGAACAGGTCCAGCTCGGCGTCGGACTCGGGTAGGTCCTCTGGGTCTCCGGGGTCGTCTGGATCCTCGGGATCGCTACGTTCGTGCAGCACCGAACCCACCAGGGCGGTGACGTCGATGGCCGCGGGATCGGGAATGGGGTGACCCTCGACGAAGGCGAGTCGCTCCGCAGACAAATACGCCAGCCGCACGGCCTGCACCACCAGGACGCGTCGCAGACCCTCGGACACCTCACCGCGCTCGCGAGTGACCGCAGCCAATCGGGAGATGGTCTCCGCGCGTCGCGCGATCCGAATGTCGGGGTGACCGCGCTCTATTCGGGTCTGCTCGGAGATCAGCGACCGCCGCAGTGACGCAGGCAGAGTGATGGGCTCGGAGACCGGCGGGATCTTCTCGTTCAGGATCGCCTTGTGACGCGACCTGTCGATGGCCTCGAGGTACGCCGTGTACTCGTGGGCATTCAAGTCTCGTTCAGCTGTGCGGAATTGTTCTGCGCCGTCGGACTTCTTGAGGTCCTCGTACTGCCAGAGCGGCCAGATCTCGATCTCCGCGACCTCGAACACGTCCAGCACTCGCATCGCGACGGCGTCGGTCCGCTGATTGGTCAGATGCCGCTGCACCCGAACGCTGAGCTTCTCCTTGGTCTGCCCCACGTAGATCGGCTCGCCGTCGTAGTCGTAGAACGCATACACGCCCCACTTGGCCGCCGACCAGACGCGCCCTCGATCGTCCTTCTCGCTCAGCACTTCTCGCAGTGCAGCTCGAAATGACTGCACATCGTCCGCAGGCAGACTGCTCTTGCGCGGCGCGACCGCCGACGCCCGCAGCGAGGACTTACCGTGACTGGACATGCGCAGCAGTTCCATTCGGCGCGATGGAACCGAGTGTCCCGTTCACCAGGGGCATCAGGTAGTGCTCCGCCAGCCACGCGACCACCGGAACGCACACCGCATCACCGAAACCGAAGAGCGCCTGGTTGTTTCGCAGACCGCCGAGCGTGTAGCCGCCGGCTCCCATCAAGCGGGCGTACTCGAGAGGCGTCATCCAGCGCACCTGCAACCGGCCGTGGCCGATCTTGACCACCGCCTGCTTCGACGACCCACCGCGCGCAGTACGCAGGCAGCCGGAGATGTCGTCGGGGCGGGCCTCCCACACCGCGACGCCGTTGCGGGTACGACGGTAGGCGGTACGGTAACTGACCTTGCGCGCCTTCTTCAGAATCTCGATGCGCTGCAACTGAATCGGAGACAACGAGCGTACGAACGCGTCGGTGCGGTCTGCATCCCACCAGCGCTCGTCGCGATAATCCATCCGCTCGACCAGATCGCCGAGACCACTGGTCAATGGGATCGGCGGGCTGGGCAGCGGAGCCCGATGCGTCGACAGCGTCGAATCGCCGTAGACCGCCTGCAACCAATCCGGACGCAGTTCACTGTTGGGATCGCGGGCATCCTCCGGCGGATGTTGCGCACCGATCAGGAACAAACGAGGACGGGACTGCGGGACGAACCGTCGAGCATCGATGGTGAGGACGTCCACCGAATAGCCGAGTTCGTTGAGCTCACGGACCGCAGCCGCCAGATCGTCGCCCCCATGACTGGTGGCCAGACCGACGACGTTCTCCAGCGCGACCACCTCGGGACGACCGTCACCCATTTCGTCCAACACCCGAGTGAAGTGCCGAAATGTCGAGGAGTTCTTGCCCGCGAGACCGGCCCGGCCCCCGGCCAACGACAGATCGGTGCACGGAAACGACGCCCATGCCAACGACAGACCGTCCGGCAGATCGCCGCCGCGCGTGCTGGCGACATCCCCGAGCTGGAAATGGGCCGCGTCGTCACCGAAGTGTTGGCGATACATGTGGTGCTTGTCGCGCTCGATGTCGTTGGCCCAGCACACCTCGAAACCGGCCTGCTCCAAGCCCATTCGCACCAAACCGATACCGGCGAAGAACTCGGCGACCGTGGGAATCCGATCGCGCGCGGACACCGAGGAACCACCCGGCACCACAGTCAACTTCGGCATGCACTCAGGCTAGTACAGAGCCCCGACAGACTCGCTTAGGCCGTGGTCGCCAACGCCGCCGCCAGTCCGAACGCCACCGTCAGCAGACAGACATGAGCGGCAGCTCGTCCCACCGAGTAGTCCGCCGTGGAGCGGTGCGCAGTGGCGGTCGGCAACCACGTGCGGCGGATCCGAGATGCCAGGGCCACCAGGATCACGGTCATCACGACTTTGGCGAGAACGATTCGGCCGTAACCAGTCTCGATCGCAGCCGCCGGGCTCTCCAACTTCAGTACCGCGTCGAATACGCCCGTCAGGGTCACCCCGACGACGCACCACAGCGCGATCCGGGAGTAGGCCGGTAAAAGCGTCGCCCAGGCTGTCTTGGTCCGCAGACTCAGCGCCATCGCGCCGAGCACACCGAGCCACACCGAGGCGCACACCACATGCACGGCAACGGCAATGGACCCGAATGCGAATTGCGACATGTGTCCGGTGATCGGTCGCGCGACCAGGGCCAGCGCCGCCGACGTGACCACGGGAACCGGGGACCAGGATGCGTCTCGTCGATATCCGAGAACGCCCATGGCGCACAGAACGAGCGCGAGGAGCACCGTCGTCGCGCCGAGTCGACCGACGGAGATCGACGCGACGAAGGCCGCAAATGCACTCGGCGACAGCGCCGTCACTGCTCGGCCCTCGGCCTCGGCTGCGGCCGCTGCCAACAGGACGAACTCGGCCACCGCCCACAGACCCGACAGGAACCCGATCGACCGCCACATCACCAGCGAGTCGAGGGCGGGGCGTCGAGATGCGGAATTACCGTCCAGGACAGCGAGAATTCCGAACCCCAACACCACCGAACCCGACGCGACAGCGATGACGCGGAGCCACGACGACCCGCTGGGAAAGGTGGGGTACGCCAGTGCGAACGCTGCCGCGACCCCCACCACCGCCGAGGCTGCGGCGGCGAGCACGAGCCGAACGCTCCTCTCGCTCACCGCAGCCACGTCGGATCTACTTCTCGCTCTTCGGCTTACGCTGGTCTTTCGGCTTACGCAGTGCGAATGCCAATGCTCCGCCGAAGGCGAGGACCGCAACCACGACCAGCACGATGGGACCGTAGCCGCCGAGGAACCCGTCCTCGGACTCTTCCGAGGTGCCCGACGCATCGGCCGGTGCCCCGGGTGTTCCGGACCCTTCCTGCGTCAGCGTGAACGTGGCCGTGCCGCTCACCGGATGACCGTCGGCCGAGGTGATGCGGTAGGCGAGGGTGTACTCGCCGGCAGGGCCCAGATCGCCGACGTCGACGATCACGCTCTGGCCCTCGATGCGTGCATCGCCCTTCGACCAGATGTTGCCGTCGGGGCCGACGACGTTGAGCGTGGCGAACTGCGACTGCGGCACCTCGTTGAAGGTCACCGATGCCGTCGCCGGAGATGCGTCGAGCGAGGAGCCGTCGGCCGGGCTGTACCCGGTGACCTGCGAATGAGCCGAGGCAATCGGAGCCGCGACCAGCAGTGCCAGCAAGGCCACCGCCGATACGACCACCGCTTTGGCGGACACGGTCAGCGCCCTCACGAGCGTCGGCTCCGTACGGTTGCACCGATTCCGAGGCCGGCGCCGACGGCACCGAGAACGAGCCCGGCACCGGCAATCCACCGGGCGGTGGTGTCCGAGGAGGACGTGGACGTCTGCTCGGCTGCGTCCGTCGTCTCGGCGTGGGCTCCGCCGTGCGCGTCACCGCTCGATGCTGCGAGGGTCAGTGTGGGAGCGGGCAACTCGGGCTCGCTGCCGTCCTCGGTCATCGGCTCGTTCCACTGCACGACCTCACCGTCGGTGTAGGTCTGGGTGGCCGGGAACGACACGGTTTCCTGCTCGGGCAGCGGCCCCGCGGAGAGCAGGAACTGCTGGAACTGGCCCGGACCGACCTCGGCACCGGGATTCGCCGTCCAGGTCACCGACACGGCGAGATCGGCGGAGTCCTTCTCGACGGTGGACGTCCACCCCGGAATGGGCTGGGTGCGAGCAGAATTGAGGCCGGGCAAGGTGACCTTGACCGAGTTGGTCGATGCGGTGTCGGACTCGGTGGGGACGCGGAACGTCAGGACCGAGTAGCCGCCCTGCGCGGCGTCGGGCGCGGAGACGACCACATGGGCGGAGGCTGCGCCTGCGCCGATCAGCAGTGCGCCGACGGTGGCACCGGATACGAACAAGGCACGCGGAATGGAACTCTTCATGAGTGTTGGGTCATTTCTGTACGGAGGTGGAAAGAGGATGTCGGATCAGAGTTACGAGCTGATCGACATCGGAGGCCCACGACGAGAAATGGCCCAGTCCAGGGCAATACCGTGCACCGACGGCATCGCGACGGAGAACCGGACGCGACCGACAGCAGAACCGTCGGGCAGGGGAGTGAGGAGCGCGAGAACGGCACGAACAATCGATGTGATCGGGCCGTAGAGACGTTCGGCTGCGGCGATCAACAGCGCGGCGACCAGCGACGCGGCCGCGTGAAAGCCGATCATCGCGGCGCTGGGCAGCAGCGAATGGCTGTGTGACGAGCCCGACATGCCGGCCATGTCGCTCAGGCTCAGTGCGGTATGAGCGAGGAGTTGGCCACCCATCAGGGCGGGCAACAGAACAGTCGAGCGACGCGGAACGGCAGTCATGGCACCGACGCCGAGGCTGACCACGATCAGCAGAGCCAGGCCCGATCCGCTGAGATAGCCGCCGCCCGCCATTCCGTGCGCAGCAACCGCCAGCGCGGCGGTGACCGTACCGACAGCTCCGCCGCGAAGCGGTGCAGCAGAGCCGTCGGTCATCGGATGGTCGGTGAGATCAGCGCACGCCGAGGCGAGCGAGCACGTCCGCTTCGATGCCGTCGAGCTCAGCGGAAATGGCGGCGTGGGCAGTCTTGCGGCGTGCCGGCGGCATCTGCTCGGCGGCGCGGACAGCGGTGGTCAGATCGTCGAGACGCTCGCTGATCGCGGCACCGAAACTCTTGGTCTCCGGATCCGAATGACGCGATCCGATGGTGCTCAGCGACTTCTCGGCACCGGCGATCCGGGCACTGAGCTTGCCGCCATGGCCCGAGTACTCGCTCAGCTGGTCGGGTGCGACACCCAGCTGCTGCGCCTTGCGGTTGTCGAGCTGCCCGCGAACGACGGTGGCAGCGCGGTAGGCGATCGGAGCCAGCACCGGCAGCAGAAGCCGAGCAATACCGAGATACTTACGAATCTGTGCCACGTTCAGCGTGCCGGCCGCAGCCGCCTTCTGCTGCGCCCGCAACGCCGAGACCTGGGCCTTCTCGACGTTCTTCTGCGACTTTGCCTCCACCGCGCTGAGCTTGCGCTGCGCCTTGGCGATCGACTTCAGCTGCTTGCGCTCGTTCTTCGCGCCGAGCTTCGCCTCGAGAGTGGCCTTGTGCTTGAGGGCCTTCGCCTCCGCCTTGCGAGTGGCACGACCTTTGCGCTTACGGAACAGACCCATCGACAAGGCTCCTGACATGTGCTGCTAGGCGGTAACGGTGCGTTCCACACAGCCTAATGGGTTGGTCCCCAGGCTCCACTCCCGCCTAATGGGTCGGTCCCCAGGCTCCACTCCCGCCTGATAGGCAGCTGTTCTTCTTCGGCTGTCGGAGGGCTCACCTAATGTCTAGCGGTGTGAACGGTCAACGAGATGCGGCAGCGTCGCACGTACCTGTGCTGCTCGACGCCGGATCGTTGACGCGATGTCGGCACCGGCTCTATCTCGACACCGCTTACGGGGCGCTCCTGCGCGGTGAACCCGAGAATCCCGGGGTGCGGCAACGCCGAGAGGCGGCCCAGGCGCATCGCGAGAACATTCGCGCGCAGTTGGCAGCGGCCGACCCCATGCAGTGGACCGAGATCGACGAGCCCACGGCCCGTGCTGCGGCCGATGCGACCGTCGCGGCCTGCCGCGCAGGCGTCGAACGTATCTGGAATGCAGTTCTGCCACTCGAACGCGATACCGGCCGCCGCGGACGGAGCGAGCTTCTCGTGCGGGACGCGTCGGGCGGCTACATTCCGGTGATCGTCGTCAATCACAAGGTGACCGACCCCGGGCGCGGCGCGCGCACCACCCCGCTCACGCACTGGGCTCCGGCCGTCGACGAAACCCGCAAGGTGCGCAGCCAGTTGCGCGATCAGCTCCGCCTCGCGCACCTGTACCGCATGCTCGCCCACGAGGGCTTGGCCACGGCTACCCCGGTCGGGGGCGCAGTGGGTTATCGCGGAGAGTGCGTGTTGGTACACGACCTGACTGCCGCGCTCGACGAATACGACATTCGATTCGCGGACCGGCTTGCGGTCGCGAGCGGTGACGCGGTGACCGTTCCCTCGCAGATCAGCGAATGCCGTTCGTGTGCTTGGTGGTTCGACTGCAAGCCGCAGTTGGTGGCGGCCCGCGACGTCTCACTCGTCGCATCGGGATCTCGAGCGGACGTGCTGCGCAGCGCTGGAGTGCGGACGATCGACGAACTGGCGCAATGGACCGGTCCGGCTCCCGAGGAGTGGCCCTTCGGCAACTTCGACGACGCGGTGTCCGCGGCGCTGGCCTGGCGCGCCGACGTGCCGCTTCTGCGTCGATCGGAGACCGTGACGGTCCACCGCGCCGACGTGGAGGTGGACGTCGACATGGAGAGCTATCAGGAGCACGGCGCGTACCTGTGGGGCACGCTCCTCACCGAGGCAGGCGGACCGCCGCCGGAGTATCGCGGCTTCGTCACGTGGGATCCGCTGCCCACCGTCGACGAGGGACGCTCGTTCGCGGTGTTCTGGAACTGGTTGATGGACACGCGGGCCGATGCCGCGGCTCGCGGCAAAACGTTTGCAGCGTATTGCTATTCGAGACAAGCCGAGGACAAATGGCTACTCGACTCGGCCCGACGCTTCGCCGACGTCCCCGGAGTGCCCACCGAGGCGCAGATACGCGAATTCATCGACAGCGAGCAGTGGGTGGATATCTATCAGGCCGTCAGCGACCAGTTCATCTGCCCGAACGGCAAGGGGCTGAAGAAGATTGCCCCGGTGGCCGGATTCTCCTGGCGCGACGAGGAAGCCGGCGGCGAGGCGTCGATGGGCTGGTACCGCGAGGCCGTCGGATACGACGCCGATCCCGATCACACCCAGCGAGAACGGCTACTCGTCTACAACGAGGACGATGTGCTCGCCACCAAAGTGTTGCGCGAGTGGATGTCCGACCGCGCCGAGGACGAGATCCCGACCGTGGCGGACCTGCGCGCTCGCGTGTGACCCCGCGCCCGAGAAGTCGGGGCCACACGCGAAAGGACTTCTAGCGCGGTGCCATCCGGATCGCGCCGTCCATGCGGATCGTTTCGCCGTTGAGGTAGTCGTGCTCGGCGATCATCTGCACCAGCTGGGCGTACTCGCTGGGCTGTGCGAGACGCGACGGGAAGGGCACGGACGCTTCGAGTCCCTGACGGTATTCCTCGGTGACACCGGCGAGCATCGGGGTGTCGACGATGCCGGGGGCGATGGTGTTCACGCGAATGCCGACCTGGGCCAGGTCACGGGCCGCGGTGATGGTCATCGCGTGCACGCCGCCCTTGGAGGCGGTGTAGGCGATCTGGCCGATCTGACCCTCGAATGCGGCGACCGATGCGGTGTTGATGACAACGCCGCGCTGGCCGGCGTCGTCGACGGTGGACTGCGACTGAATGCGGTTGGCGGCCAGCCGCATCACGTTGAACGTGCCGAGCAGGTTGATGGTGATGACCGTGCGGAACAGCTCGAGATCGTGCGGTCCCTTCTTGGACAGGATGCGACCCGCCCAGCCCACGCCTGCACAGTTGACGACGATGCGCAGCGGCACACCGGACTCGACGATGGTGTCCAGTGCGGCCTCGACCTCGGCCTCACTGGTGACGTCGGCGGGAATGAGGGTCACGCCGTCCGGGACACTGTCTCCGGCGCGCTCGATGGACTGCGGCAGATCGAGACCGAACACCGTGACGCCGGCGCCTGCCAGACGTGCTGCGGTTGCTGCTCCGAGGCCCGACGCGCCACCGGTGACGAGTGCTGCTGTTCCTGAAATCTCCACGTCGTACGATCCCCTTCGTTAGCGGTGTCGGGTCGCGGCACAGGCAGCGACCACGCTGTGTTCTGCACCATAACCGGCGGGGGACCTCACCCCACTCCCAGGCACCCCGCTCTCCCGCACCCGACTCTCCCGCACCGAGGGGTCGGTCGGCCTACCGCCCTTCGAGTGACGGTGATACTCCCTACGGATTCGTGAGTCCATGCTCGTTGTCACTTCTGCGCTCGTCGTCACTTCTGCGGCGAAATGTACGAAGCCCGGTCAGGATTGCGGCCGCAGCAAACAAACAAGTAGCCACCCAGGACCAGATCGAAAACTCACCGTCCTGAGTTCGACTCACGGAAACAACGGCCCACAGCAGCGTCAGTGCCGACCAGAAGAAGACCCACCTTGTCCCGATCGCAACATTCATCGCCAACTCCTTGCATCCCGACGGGAGCCCGTGCCCCGTTGACACTGAATCGTGGTCGTTCCATCACATGCAGCCAACGTTATCGCCTCGGTCGGCCGCGACGGGCCGGCCTCGACGAAACCGCATCCGGCCAGGAGTAGTAGGACGGCGGCCGATGAGGGTCGGCTCCGGCCCCACACCAGGCAGGACGGAACCTCACTCCCGTGCCCGCCGATCAGGGCAGAATGCGGCCGGAGTCGTCGTACTCGACTCGCTGGGCACCGTCCCCGAGGTCGTCGAGCAGGATCGTCGCCGCGGCGGGTCGGCCCGGAGGCAGCAGGCGAACCGTCACCGATCCCGTCACGGCTCCGTCCAGACTGCTCGACGCCCCCGCAGCGATGTCGTTGCGGACCTTCTCGCTCAGTGCCGTGGGGCTTCGGTCGTCGAGCATCGTGACCTCGACGCCACGGGCGCGAGCCGAGCGTGCCGCTCTGGCCAACTCGGGCAGTACGAGCCCGCGGGCCCGCAGGGTGTCGCGGAGCTCGGCTTCGAGGAGTCGGCACGCCAGGACTTCCTCGTCGGTGAGATCGGGGCCGTCCGCGATGCGCTGCAGGAGCGGGCGGGCGAGCGTATCGAGACTGGCCAGGCGGGCGTCACGTTCTTCGAGTACCGCCGCAGCGGCGGCCTGGGCGGCGATGCGGATGGTGGATTGTTCACGGAGCTCGAAGATCGCTGCACCGAGGGGTCGGATGGTGAAGGCGAAGAACGTCGCCATCAACAACGGAGCAATATTGATGGCGCTGAACGACAACCCGAACAGTGCGCCTTGACCCGTCCAGGCTGCCCAACCGACGACGACAGACATCGTGAGCGCGAGTCCGAACCACGCGGCCGGCGTGCGGCCACGGACACACATGAACGTGTAGATCACGACGGACATACCCAGAGGCCAGGACTGCAGACTGCCGGTCAGCGGCACCGGCACCACGGCGAAGACGAACGACGCGGCCACCGGCCCGGACACTGTGAGCAACGCCGTGGACCGTGGGCTCAGCGGATCCCCCGGCGCTCTGAGCAGCAGGATGACCGCGGCCGAGAACACCAGCACCGAGATGAACGGCGGCCACACCGCGGACATACCCTTCAGCGTCGCCGACGCACACACGGCGCACGCGAGGATGTAGAAGCCGGCGACTGCGTACGCGGCCCCCGACTTCATCGACAGCAGGTCGCGAACATCCTCGCCGTTCATCGCGCCCAGCTCAATCGCACAGTGGTTCCGCGGCGGGAGGTGTCGATCTCGGCCGAACCGCCGTCGAGCTGACGCATCCGCCCCTCGATGCTGACGGCGACGCCGAGTCGGTGCGGAGGCACCGAGCGTCGATCGAAGCCGATACCGTTGTCTCGCACGATGACTCGCAGTGCCGACGGGGCCAGCTCGACCGTCACCGATCTGGTCGACGCCTGAGCGTGAACGACGCTGTTGCGCAGTGCTTCTGCTAGTGCGCCCGCGATCGACCGGACCGCATCGGCAGGGTAACTCGCCGAGGAATCGGCGGGGTCCTCGCGGACCCTGAAATCGATCGACTCGTCGACCGTCGATGCGGAGGCCCGCATCAGAGCGATCGTGTCGTCGACGGTGAAATCGTGTGTCGCAGTGTCGGTGTGCAGTCCGTCCAGATGGGCCAATGCCGAACGTGCTTGACGGGCCAGGCTGGCAGTGCGGCCCTGGCGAGCGACCGCCAGCAGTGACGACATGACCTCGTCGTGGATGAGGGCGTCGAACCGTTCCCGTTCGACTTCGCGTGCATTCGCCGCAGCCGCCCGTGCGGCATCGCCGTGGGTGGCGCTGATGGTGGCATCGAGAATGCGACCGGTACGCAGTGCGGCCAGAGTCGCCGCGACGAACACCGTGCAGAACATCAGCCCGAAGAATATTTCGGCGATGATGTTGCTGCGAGGAAACGGCTCTCGCACAGCTTGATTGATCAGCTGCACGATCACCACCGAGACGGCCGTGTGCACGAATGCCGGGATGGGTCGCCACACGGTCGCGGCCGCGAGTGAGGCCAGGCCGGGGAATGCGGACAGGAACATTCCGCTCCGATCGAAGGTGGTCCCGTCCCAGGCCACCCACCACAGCAGGGCCATGACCGGGAATGCCAACGCTGCGATCGAACCCGCAACCTGGCTGACCCTGATGCTCGGGTGAAAGGTGAAGGCTCCGAACGCGAGACCGGTACCGAACACGACGATCACGGCGGCCGGGGTCCACCACCCGGGGACCGTGACGCTGCTGCGCGCGATGTCGGGAACGAGCAGCAGTAGATATGCCGCGTAGCCGGTACCGACGAACCGGCCGAAGATCCTGATGAGCCGATCGGTCGAACGGTGTGCCGCGTCGCTACCCGTCGCCTGCAGGTTGTCGTTCATTCACCCCTCCGCGAGGAGTGTAAACCAAGGTCAGACGTCTTCGGTGGTGCTGCGCTTCTCCACTTCCTGCGGAGCGTCGCTGCGGGAGCGTCGGACGAACGCAGCGGCGACGATGAGGGCCGAGATCGCCACCACGACTGCGGCCGCCACGTACGGAGCCGACGTACCCGGCATCAGTCCCTCGAAGAACAGGACCGCGCCGAAGACGAAGAACAGAATGGCCGCACCGTACTGAATCAGCCGTTCCGGCAGGTGCTTTCCGAGAACGGCACCCAGCACGATAGCGAGGGCGTCGGCGGCGACCATGCCTACCGTCGAGCCGATCCACACTCCGACCCAATCGTTGTCGGCGGCCAGAGTGACGGTGGCCAGCATCGTCTTGTCGCCCAGTTCGGCGAGGAAGAACGCGGACGCGATGGCCAGGAAGGCCGACTTGGTGACTCGCGACGCCTTGGCACCCTCGTCGTCGGACAGCGAATCTCCGCGCAGGGTCCACAGACCGAACACGACGAACGCGAGCCCGCCGACGATCGAGATGGCTTCGGTGGGGATGGACACACCGAGGAAATGGCCGACGGCGACCGAGACCAGATGCACGACGGTCGTGGCCACCGTGATGCCGCCGATGACGACGTACCACTTGTAGCGCAAGGCGAACGTCATGGCCATCAGCTGGGATTTGTCACCCAGCTCGGCCACGAAAATGACAGCGAAACTCAACAGTAGAGCGGACAGCACAGCAGACTCCTCGGTCGTCGAACGGACCGAAGGTCTCGCCCACCGGAAGTACCGGTTCAGGTGCCGGGTCGTGGAAAACGACCAGTATGTCGACACGTTGATTGGGGGCTACTCCCCTTCGCTGCAGACGACTTTAAGTGCCGTTTCTCCAATTGTCCAATGCGCCAATAAGTTTGGGGACCCGAAAAATCGTGTACGGGGAGCGGTCAGGATGCGAGGAGCATCGCCAAAACTGCGGTGTCGGGATCGCTGATCGGATCGAGGCCGACCCGACTGATCATCGACGTCACGGTGCCGTCGGATTCTGCCTCCACCCACGCGGCCCGGTGATCGAGGCCCAGATGCGGAAGACCGGGCAGCAGAACGCAACCCGAGGCCGCGCCCGCACATTCCGGCAGAGAAGGCGTCGTCTCCGACGGTGGATGCAGCATCAGCAACGCGGCCGGCTGATGGTCCGAGAACCGCCCGGGAGCCAACGCGAAATCGCCGATCACCGGTCCCTCGGCCAACACCAGGCCGACCGTCCCCGGCTCCGGATCCTCGGGCAGCTCCTCCCGCACCCCGAACACCGTCGACGTCGCCAACAGACCCGGCATCGACGCGACCCGGACGGCCAGCGCCAGGAATTGAGCCCACTCCTTGGTGGTGTCCGGCCAACGACCGGAGATCACGAACCCGCGCAGTAGACCGGCGGCGTGAAAAGGTGCGACACCGATGAGATCTCGATCGTCCATTGCGCATCCCTCCCAGACAGGTACGAGGCGGAAGCCGGGTACACGACGTTGGGTAAGGAGAAGAATGACCCGAAAACGGCTGGCACACAAGATGGGGAGAGTGCCAGCCGAAAACGTAGCCGGCCCACTGCGGCTCGGCAGCCGATACGCTGCTGCGGTGAAAAACAGAGGATCCGCCCGGCGAACCGTCGTCTCGTTGCTGTCCGTTGCGCTACTGCTGAGTGTCGCCGCATGCAGTCGGGAAGAATCGACCCCGGGCGAGACCGGCGGCGAGGTTCGCACCGTGCAGCATGCGTTCGATGAGACGAGTGTTCCCGTCGATCCACAGCGCGTGGCCGTGCTCGACGGCGACCGCACGTTGGAAGCCGTCGTCGCGTTGGGCATCCAACCCGTCGCGGCAGTGAAGCCGCCGCTCACCGGTGACTACGCACCCGTCGTCCGGGATCGGCTCACCACCGAACCGATCGACATCGGATCCGTCGACGCCGACGTCGACATCGAGGCTCTGACGGCTGCCGCACCGGACCTGATCGTCATGCGAACGACGGGTGAGGACAACCGAGCGCTGTACGACCGGGTCGCCCCGATCGCGCCGACCGTCGTCGTGGAATACACCCCGGCCTCGTGGCAGAACACCTTGCAGCAGCTGGCGGGAATCTTCGATCGGCAGGAGATCGCCGACGGTTTGCTGGCCGACTATCGACAGGCGGTCGACGAATCCGAGTCACGCTCACCTCGGGAAGGCAGCACGTTGACCGTCGCGCGAGTGCGCACCGACTCGCTGCGGTACATGACGCAGGACGGATCGTTTCCTTACGCCGTCCTGGCCGATCTCGGCTACCGCGCGCCCGCACAGCAGGATCGCGGATCCGACGCTGTGCAGACGGTCGACGTCAGCCCGGAACTGATCGACGTGCTGGCGGCCGACGACATCCTTCTGCTCACCGATGCCGGGACGGAGGACGCCGTGGCGCAACTGCGACAGAACCCGCTCTTCACCGGTCTCGGAGCTCGGGTGACCGAGCTGCCGTCCAAGGATTTTCTCTTCGGCAACGTGCTGACCGCCCAGGCCCTGGTCGAGACCGCGACCGAAATCGGGGGCTGACGTGCCGGCATCCGAACGCTGGGTCGGCTGCGCTGCAGTGGCGCGCGAGAACGACGAATCGCTTCGCGGGACAGCTGCACGCGCACACGGCTGGGTGTTGATCGAGCACCGAGGCCCGTGGGGCCGCGAACCGTGGGGGCCGGGCGGTCCGCTCGGTCGAATCGGCACCGAACTCTCGCGTCGCTGCAAGGCCGTCGGGGTACGCCCGCAACTGGTGCGAGAAACGCACGGCAGGCGTGAACCCACCGAGACGCGACAGGTGTTTCTCGCGCACTCGGGTCGCCGCGGCCCGTGGCTGGAGAAATGCTCGGTCGATACCGTCGAGCAGATACTCGAACTACCGCTCGAAGCCGCCGCGGCGGGCACCCCACCTGGTATCGGGACTCGCGTCGACCAGCGGCTCTACCTCGTCTGCACGCACGGAAAGAAGGATCCGTGCTGCGCGGTGCTCGGTCGGCCGGTAGCGGCGGCCCTCGCCGGATCCAGCGGGCGGGTATGGGAATCGACGCACCTGGGCGGGGATCGATACGCAGCGGGCATGGTGGCCCTGCCCGACGGCAGCTACTACGGCAACCTCGAACCGACCAACGCGCAGGCCGTCGTGGACGACCACGACCGCGGGCATCTCACGCTGCGCCACTACCGAGGCCGCTGCACCGACGACACCGTCGCCCAGATCGCCGAACACGCAGTACGAACCGAATACGGGCTCACCGGAATCGACGACGTCCACCCGTCCGATGTCACGTCGTCCGGCGCCGCGTCGGATGTTGTGGTGGTGACGACGTCGGGAAGCGTGCAGGTACACGTGACACCCGATCCCGAGCCCCCGCGCCGAACGACCTGCCGTTCCGAGGACGTCGCGAGACCGGACCACGGCGTCACGACCATCGGGTCGGTGCCCGCCGCCGGGAGGGCGTGACCTTCGAAATGCGACAGGGCCACCGCGTCGAACGCGGTGGCCCTGTCTGCGATTGCGCGTCGTGCGGCAATCTCGAAACCTACGGGAAGATCAGGCCCGGGGTCTTCGACGTGGCGGCCTCGAAACGAGCCTGGACGTCGGCCCAGTTGACGACGTTCCAGAACGCCTTCACGTAATCGGCCTTGACGTTCTTGTACTGCAGGTAGAAGGCGTGCTCCCACATGTCGACCTGCAGCAGCGGAATGATGCCCAGCGGCACGTTGGCCTGCTGATCGTAGAGCTGGAAGGTGAGGAGCTTCTTGCCCAGCGAGTCGTAGCCGAGCACTGCCCAGCCGGAGCCCTGCAGGCCGTTGGCAGCAGCGGTGAACTGTGCGCGGAACTTGTCGAACGAACCGAACTGGTCGTCGATCGCGGCACCGAGTTCGCCTTCGGGCTTGTCGCCACCGTTGGGCGAGAGGTTCTTCCACCAGATGGAGTGGTTGACGTGGCCACCGAGGTGGAACGCGAGGTTCTTCTCCAGCAGGAAGATGCTGCCGTGATCCTCGGCCTCGCGGGCTGCAGCCAGCTTCTCGAGCGCGGTGTTGGCACCGGCGACGTAGGTGGCGTGATGCTTGGAGTGGTGGAGCTCGTTGATCTCGCCCGAGATGTGCGGCTCGAGGGCGGAGTAATCGAAATCAAGGTCGGGCAAGGTGTACTCGGACACGTGGTTCCCTTCTCTAACGACGCCGTGCCCATCGCGTGATGCGGGCACGTTCGTCCTACTGCGGATCTTTCGTAGGGTTCAACCCAATCTCATTCCTACCCCTTGTGCAACCGTTGTAACCGAGATGCTTTTCTCGGAATAAATCCACGTGAACAAGACAGTCGAATTCCTGGGCTGCGAAAACCTGCGATTGTCACGAAATAGTTGCGTAACAGCGCCGAATTGGTCCACACCATGAACGGAACCTAAACTCGAGGGTGTGAAAGGGGACCGTCCGAACCGAAATTCGGTCGACGAGTCCGCCGCCGCACCGGCCGTGACCGCGCCCCGCGTCCAGATGAACGGTGCCGATCTCCTGCGCGTCATCGCCGTCTGCGCCGTCCTCTACTCGCACATCTCGTTCTACCTACTCGACGACGTCGGCGGCGACTGGTGGATGCTCGACATCGTCAACCTCGTCCTCATCGACGACGTAGGCCTCAACCTCCACCTCTCCTTCGTGGGCGTGAGCATGTTCATGCTGCTCACGGGGCTGCTCATCACCCGATCCGCTATGCGGCAATCGCGTCGGGACTTCATGGTCGCGCGCCTCGCCCGACTCGTGCCCGCCCTCTGGTTCGCCATCGCCCTGGCCGTCGTACTCGTCAAACTCGGCGTCAACGGCATGTTCAGCGGACAACCCGGAATCAGCAACGGAGAGGCCGTACTCAGCTTCTTCCTCGGCGGCTTCTTCCTCCGACCCGAGGTCGCCGTACTGGGCGTCACCTGGACACTCGTCGTGCAAATCGTGTTCTACCTCTACTGCGTCGCAATGCGCTCGGCGCTACGCGCAAGCCCGATCACCGTGCCCCTCATCGGAGCCGCACTCTGCACACTGGTGATCCTCTGGAACCTCTACCTGCCCCAGCCCTACACCATCCCGTTCCTCACCAAAGTCGCCGGAGTACTGCCCACCCTGTTCCTCGGCCAGATCTTCTACCTCGGCTGGGCGAAACTCGTCACCTGGCGCTGGATCGTCATCGGCGTCGTCGCACAAATCGAAGTGATCCGCCTCGCCATCGACGTCCACACCTTCTGGATGGGCGAGACCTACCTGTGGTCACTGCTCGTCGTCACCGGCACCGTGCTGATCCTGGCCCGATACGACGGACCCATCACCCGCTGGCCCATCATCGGCTGGATCGGCACCCGCAGCTACGCCATCTACCTGATCCACACACTCGTGCTCTACCGCATCTACGCAGCCGTGGAACCGCACTTCGGACCGACCGCCGCCGTCCTGGCCTTCCTGACCGGCACCGCCGCACTCGCCGAAATCATCTACCGCTGGATCGAACTGCCCGCAGCACGACACATCAGCACGCGATACCGACAACTACGCACCCGATCTGCCGCTTGACCCCAGCCCGCTGGGTAGTGACCCCCGCTGGGTAGTTCACCCCCGCTGGGTAGTGACCCCCGCTGGGTAGTGACCCCCGCTGGGTAGTGACCCCCGCTGGGTAGTGACCCCCGCTGGGTAGTCACCCCCGCTGGGTAGTCACCCCCGCTGGGTAGTGACCCCCGCTGGGTAGTCAATGTGACATTTGGTGGCCTTTTCGGGGGTGGATGTCACGTTGAGTGGACTTGGGTGCGGGGAGATCAGAGCTGCGGGATGACTTCGGAGGCGACCAGTTCGAGGTGATCGAGATCGGTGAGGTCGAGGGTCTGCAGGTACACGCGAGTCGCGCCGATGGCCCCGAAGCGGCCGATTTTGTCGACCAGTTCGGCGGGACTTCCCGCGGCCCCGTTCTCGCGGAGTTCGGAGACGTCGCGGCCGATGGCGGCGGCGCGTCGGGCGATGTCCTCCTCGGTGCGGCCGCAGCACAGGACGAGTGCGTTGGAGTAGACGAGGGAATCGGGGTCACGGTCGGCGGCAGAGCAGGCGGCGCGGACGCGTCCGAACTGCGTTTCGGTGTCCGCCAGCGAGGCGAAGGGGATGTTGAACTCGTCCGCGTATTTCGCGGCCAGGGCCGGGGTGCGCTTCTTGCCTCCGCCGCCGATGAGGATGGGGGGACGCGGCGATTGGACGGGCTTGGGGAGGGCGGGGGAATCGGTGACGGGGTAGTGGTTTCCCGCGTGCGAGAACGTCTCGCCGGTCGGTGTTTCCCACAGCCCGGTGATGACGGCGAGGGACTCTTCCAGTCGGTCGAAGCGCTCACCGAGCGCCGGGAACGGCAGGCCGTATGCCTTGTGCTCGTCCTCGAACCAGCCGGCACCCAACCCCAGGTCGACGCGGCCACCGCTCATGGCGTCGACCTGCGCGACGCTGATGGCGAGTGGGCCGGGGTAGCGGAAGGTGGCGGAGGTGACCAGCGTGCCGAGCCGGATGGTCGACGTCTCACGAGCCAGGCCGGCCAGGGTGATCCACGCGTCGGTGGGGCCGGGCAACCCGTCGCCGCTCATCGCGAGGTAATGGTCGGATCGGAAGAAGGCACCGTAGCCGAATTCCTCCGCGGCTGTGGCGACCCGGAGGAGGTCGTCGTAGGTTGCGCCCTGTTGCGGTTCGGTGAAGACGCGTAGCTCGACCGAGGAGTGAGAAGTCATGTTTGCCAGGGTAATCAGCTTGGACAAACGACCGCAGACAACAGCTGTGTCAAATCACGATCGATCCACAGCCTTCGTTGGTACTCGATACACCGGCAATCAGTTGTGAGGCCGTGACCTGTGGATAGAAACCGGCACGGGCCCCGATTCTGTGCATCAACCTGTGGATATTGTGGATAACTTTCGTGAGACAAAGTGACGTAGGTCATAGCTGGGGCCGTCCATCGTCAGGCGGGCACGAGTGGCAGTCGCGATCGCACCCGTGACAAGATCGAGAGGTGTCTCACCCCGAGCAGTCGCCCGCCGTCACCGTAGACCGCCTTCCGGTGCCGTTCCCGGAAGCGGCAGTGCTGCTCGACGTCCGAGAAGACGACGAGTGGCAGGCCGGACATGCACCCGGTGCCGTGCACATCCCGATGGGCGACATTCCGTCCAGAGCAGGCGAAATCGACAACCAATCCGAGATCTACGTCGTCTGCAAAGCCGGCGGGCGCTCGGCTCGGGTCGTCGAATACCTCAATCGCGTGGGCTACGAGGCGATAAACGTCGAGGGCGGGATGCTCGACTGGCATGCCGCCGGTAGGCCGATCCAGCGCGACGACGATTCGGACGAAGCGAGAATCATCTAGATGTCGGCACCGCAGGGGCGCGCACAGGCGTTCCAGGTCTGCGCCCGCTGCAGCACTCGCTGGGCGGTCGGCGCACGGCCGGGTACGTGGTGCCCCCGCTGCCACGGCGTGCTGCTCTCGCCGGTGTCCGCTCGGGCACCGGCACAGGGCCGCCGCAATTTTCGGTGGGTTGCGCGGCCTGCGTCGTCGAAGGGCAAAGCCGTCTGTCCCGCCCGGGTCGCGGTACCGACCCCCACTCCGCGGTACGACTCGACGCCCACGTGGGGACTGCGCGACACCCCACGCGACCCCGCAGCACACACGCCCGCCGGCCGCGTCGAGCAGTACGCAGCCAACGCGCAGACGTTCGTCTGGATCACGGCGCTGCTCTTGGGGCTGGCGGCGTTCGCCGAGCTGTTTCGCTACGGAATTCTGCTGTACAACCGCACCCGATTGCTGTCGCCGATCACGCTGGCAATTTCCGATGCGCTGGTCTATTTCGCACAGGTCGGCGCGCTCATCGTCGGTCTGCTCGCGCTGATCACGACGTCCTGCTGGCTGATTCGGCAACGCCGGCTGGCCTACGCATCGGTCGGTGCGACCGAGCCGCGGTCGGTGCGATGGATGCTGCTGCTCTCGATGCTGCCTCTGGTTCGGATCGTGATGCCCGGGGTGTACCTGACGGAGATCGTGCGCCTCCGAGCCGAATCCGACGGCGACGTGTACCGCGAGCTCACCTTGATCCGGATCTGGTGGGCCGTCTGGGCGACGAGCAACGCGCTGGTCGTCGTGCAGGTGCTGTGGAGTCTGCGCAACACACTGCAAGCCCGCGCCGACGGCGTTCTGCTCGCCGCCGTCGTGGCGCTCGTGGCCGCAGTTTCCGCGGTGCTGACCCTGGCCGTCATGCGCCGACTCGAGGGCCGCACCCTGCGCGGTTCGGCGTTGTCTCGTCCCACCCGCTGGGTCATCGCACCCAGCATCGAGCGAAAGACCACGCAGTCCGAGACCGAGCAGACCGAGACCCAGACTGAGCAGACCGGGACCGAGCAGACCGAGCAGACCGAGCAGACCGTGACCGAGCAGACCGACGCAGCTCGTGCGGACTCCGGGGCCGAGAAGGACGACCGGGCGGTGACGGTCTCGTGAGCCCGGACCGACGCGGCCCTTTGGTCGTCGCGCACCGAGGAGCATCTGCGGCGAAGAAGGAACACACGCTCGCCGCCTACGATCTCGCGTTGCGGGAGGGAGCGGACGGCGTCGAATGCGACGTCCGGCTCACGAAGGACGGCCGCATCGTGTGTGTGCACGACCGCCGCGTCGACCGAACCTCGAACGGCACCGGAATCGTCAGCGAGATGACCTTCGACGAGCTCGCCCGGTTGAACTACGGCGATGCTGACGAACCCGCCGAACTTCTGACGCTGCACGACCTGATCGCGCTGATTCTGGATTGGACCAGCAAGCCGGTCAAGCTCTTCATCGAAACCAAGCATCCGGTGCGCTACGGCTCGCTGATCGAGGCCTCGGTGCTGGCCGAGCTGCACCACTTCGGAATCGGCGCGCCTGCCTCGGCGGATCATTCGCGGGCGGTCATCATGTCTTTCGCGCCCTCGGCCGTGTGGCGAGTGCGCCGCTCGGCACCGATGCTTCCGACGGTCCTCCTCGGCGACAGCTCGCACTATCTGGGCGGCGGAGCAGCGACGACCGTCGGTGCCACCGCAGTCGGTCCGTCGATCCGGGCGTTGCGTGAGCACCCGACGCTCGTCGATCGAGCAGCCGCGTCGGGCCGTGCCAGTTACGTGTGGACGGTCGACGAGAAAGAGGACGTGGACCTGTGCCGCGAACTCGGTGTCGGGTGGATCGCGACCAACCATCCCGGACGAACGCGCGCCTGGCTGGAATCGAAGAACGTGTAGGTTTTCTGGCGTGGGTAAGAGCAAAAGAAACAGCGGACCGAAGCAGGACAGCAACCGGGCGGCCAAGCTCGCACAGCGTGAGGCCGAGCGCGCCAGCCTCGAGTCGGGGACGACGCGGCCGTTCGAGGGCCTGGCCGCAGAATGCGACCTGGTAGCGCTGCGCGAATTCGTGCCGTCGGCCACCGCCACCGCGCCGATCACGTCCGGCGGCCGCACCGTCACTCTGGCAACGGTATTGCCGGGAGCCGTCGCCGCTCTGGTACGCGAAGAGGCGGGCACTGTAGAAGGATTCGTCGGCCTGCAGGTTCAGACGCAGTCGAAAGACGTTGCAGCAGATATCAGTAGCGCGTTGGGCTGGGTCGCCGCCGCCCCCGCAGGTGAGTCGCTCGAAGCCTCGACGGTGGACGAGAACACTCCCGCATTGACCGATGTCCTCGACCCGTCCGCACTCCTCGAGATCACCGTGCATCAGGATTTCAATTGGTGGATACCGGAAAGTGCCACTCCCGCAGCCGATGTGGCCGCAACCGTGGAGCGCGCGAATCAGGCGATCATGCCCTCGGCGCGGATCGAGGCGGACGGTGTCGTTGCAGCATGGTGGGTCGATGCCGGCGACAAGGCGCACATCCGGTGGGTTCGCCCGGAGAGCGAGGACGACGTCATGCTCGCCCTCGCACGGTTGCACGCTGCCGGAGACCTGAATCTCGGTGAGGGCTCGCGTTATGCAGGCTCGTTCCGTACGCACGGGTTGCTGGTGCCGGTGTTCGATCTCGATCCAGAGATGCTTCCCACCGAATGGGCTGCTCCGACAAAGGAATTCGGGGAGAAGCTGAACGAGGCTCTTGCCGTCGACGCCCCGCTCACGGGAGCGCAGCTGCGCTCGCGGGACGGCCTTCGTGGCCGTCAGGTCACCCTGCGCTGAGCAGTCGAGCCCAACCGAGAGGTGCGGCGGCCCGAAAGTTGGTGCACCGAAACGCACGTCGGGTGGCCGTCGGACAAGGGCTGCTTGTCCGACGACCACCCGTATGAGCGCGAGATCTCTCGCGTTACTCGTCGATGCGTGTCGCGTGAAGCGAAATTACAGCGATCCGCCGGCGACGGTGGGTGCGCCTGCATCGGCGACGACGCTGGTGTTCATCTCGCGGGCAACGAACTGCTCGAGGTCGAACAGGTTGTGGCCGGCGCGGTCTGCGATGTTGAGCAAGGTCTTCATGCTGGCAACTTCCTCGACCTGCTCCTTGAGGAACCACTGCATGAACTGCTCGCCCAGGTAGTCGCCCTCTTCGCGGGCGGTGCTCGCCAGAGCGATGATCTGCTCGGTGACCGTCTCTTCCTGTGCCAGTGCGAGGGCGATGGCCTCACGCGGGTCCGTGAACACGGACTTCGAGGCGTCGACACCGGTCAATTCGACGGTGATGTCGCGATCGAGGAAGTACTGGACGATCATCATCGCGTGGTTACGCTCTTCGACCGACTGCGCGTAGAAGTGCTTGGCCAGCTGCGGCAGGTCGACATTCGCGAAGTAGACGGCGGTGGCGATGTATTGCTGCGAGGCGTTGAACTCGTTGCGGATCTGGTCGCGAAGAAGTGCGTGGAACTTGGTGTGGTTCGTTTCTTTGATGTCTGCGCTCATGATGAGGACAATATGCCTGGTCAGAGGGCATTGTCATCCAAGTCGAGCCTTATTGAGGCGAACGTAGCCTAATACAGTGAATCCTAAATGTCCCCTCTGAGCAGGGCGTTAGTTACGCGCTTCCGGCCTCTTTGGGTGCATTGGTGGCGCGGGTCACCGAGCCGAGCTCGCGTGCCACGTACTGCTCGATGTCGAACAGATCCGAACCTGCTCGCCGCACGATGTTGAGGAGGCTCTGCATCGCGGCTACTTCCTCGACCTGTTCGGTGAGGAACCAGTGCATGAATTGCTCCCCGATGTAATCGCCCTCGGCTCTGGCCGCCTGTGCGAGCGCGGTGACCCGATCGGTGACCGCCACCTCCTGCGCCAACGCCAACTCCACCGGTTCGGCGACCGAATCGAACGCGGTCACCACGTCGTCGATGCCCGACGCGTCCACCTCGAGTCGGTTGTCGATGAGGAACCGAATCATCATCATGGCGTGCCGACGCTCTTCGGCCGACTGGGCGTAGAAGCGGTGCGCCAACTGCGGAAGATCGTTGCGGTCGAACCAGATCGCGATGGCGACGTACTGCTGCGAGGCGGTGAACTCGTACCGAACCTGGGCGCGCAGTAGATCGTGAAACGAGGTGGTGGGCTCATGCGACGGCAATGTCATGATCCACAACGTACCGGCCGCACGCCCCCCGTCAGGGGCCGCCGGTCAGCAGATCTGCCGGAATTTCCCGATCTTGAGCGATGGCGTCGAAGAATGCCGGTGCCCTGGTGTCGTCCCACACGAGGACGTTGCCGACATCGGAGTCCTGGAAGCCGCCGACCGGCACGGTCGTCGTCACCGGCCCACCGCGCATCGCCCAGGCCAACCCGGCCAGGTTCCAGATGTGGTCTCCGTCGTCGACACTCAACGACGACGCGGTATCGGACACCAACGGCCACAGTTTCAAAGGATTGAGGAAAGTGGAAGCGCTGGTTGCCTTGTCGAGCAGAGCGGACATGAAGGCCCGCTGGTTGTTCATCCGGTCGAGGTCGGCCAATGCGGTCGCGCGGGATCGCACGAAGCCGAGTGCCTCGGAACCGTCGAGATCCTGACAGCCCGCGGGAATGTTGATGCCCGCCAACGGATCGTCGATCGCGTTCTGCACACACACGTTGACTCCACCGACGGCGTCGACGATTCCGGCGAAACCACCGAAGCCGATCTCGGCGTAGTGATCGATGTGTACACCCGTCGCGCCCTCGACCGTCTGCACCAACAGGGACGGCCCGCCGAACGCGAACGCCGCGTTCAGCTTGTCCTCGCCGTTACCCGGAATCGGCACGTACGAATCGCGGGGCAGGCTGACCATCGTCGTCGCCCCGCCGCCCTCGGGGATGTGGATCATGATGATGGTGTCGGTGCGGCTGGGGCCCACTTCGCCGCCGGTCGCGAGAGATGCTTCCTGCTCCGGCGTCAGGCCGGCTCGTGAATCCGATCCGACGAGAAGCCAATTGGTGCCCGGGGTGTCGCCGATCCTGCCGGGGTACGAGGTCAGGGCGTCGACTCGCGTGAGCGAACTGTCGACGTAGTAGACGATGCCGCCGATGCCCAGAACGAGGACGAGCAGGACGATCAGGAAGCGACGGCCCCAGCGCCGACGCTTGCGCGGCTTCGCAACCTTGGGGGGACGTGAATCACGTTGTGGCCGAGCTGGTTCCGGTCGGCGTAAGGCGCACTGCGGAGAAGCCGGTGGCTGCCTGCGCTCGTCGACGTACGGTTCCGGCTGTTGGCGCGGTGCGTACCCGGTGCGCCCGGCCTCGTCCTCGGCAGCGCGGGAGTACTGGCGCGTCGAGTTCGGCGGAACGGAACCGGCAGGGCCGGGTTCGGGTGCCTGCGACCACGCCTGTTGCGGTGGCACCGGGGCACCGTGACGAGGTGCGGCCGGGCGACCGTCGCGCCTGATGAATTCGGTGCCCTCGGGTGCGGGCCCCGGACGGCGAGGGGTCCCTCGCTCCGCGGGAGGTTCCGGGTTGTACCGACGGGGGTTCGGAACCGGCGGCGGACCGGGTCGGTACTGACGTGGTGGCGGCGGTGGCTGTCCAGGGGCCCCACCGGCGCGCCGAGGCGGGGGAGGGGGCTGCTGGCCGGGTGGTCGACGCGGTGGCGGCGGCTGGCTCGGCGGCGGGGTACGCCGATTGGGCGCGCCGTGCCGTCCGTAGCGATCGTCGTCGTTCACGAATCGACTGTACCCATCACGGCAACCATGCCAGGTGTTCGCGCAGCAGGGCGTAACCGACGAACGCGACGATGTCGATGAGTGCGTGCGCGATCAGTAGTGGCCACAGCCTCCCGGTGCGCTGCCAGTATCGGCCGAACACCAGGCCCATCAGGAAGTTGCCGACGCCGCCGCCCACCCCCTGATAGAAGTGGTAGCTCCCGCGCAGCAGCGAGGAGCACAGCAAGGACTTGTTCTCGCTCAAGCCGAGTCGGCGCAGTCGAGAGATCAGGTAGGCGACGACGATGATCTCCTCGGCACCGGAGTTGGCCAGCGCATACAGAATCAGGGCTGGCACTCGCCACCAGTGGTCGTCGAGCGCGCTGGGTACGACGTTCAGATTGAATCCCAGGGCGTTGCCGACCAGGTAGAGCGCGAGACCCGGCAGCCCGATGAGTGCCGCCAGCCCGACGCCGTGGCCGAGATCGATCTTCAGGCGCGGTTTCGCCAGTCCGATCGCACGCGGTGCCAGATCTGCTCGCCACAGCAGGTACAGCCCCAATGCTCCCCATGCGCACAGGCGCAGGATGCTCAGCAGCTGGAACAGCAGGTCGATGACGCTGAAGCTCGATCGCGAGGAGTTCAGGGCGACCGTCTGATCGGACAGCGCTGCGGTCTGCAGGGCATCCTCGACCAGCGAGAGAATGCTGCTCATGCCACTGAGGCCGAACGTCGCCAGCAGCACGATCGCGATCTCGACCTTGATGGTCGTGCGTTCGCGAGCATCGGGCGGTGGAGCGGCGCTCTCCGGCGGCGGTGGCGTCAACCAGTTCCTGAAGTCGGTCACGGCACGAGTGTGCCCTGTTGTGCCTCGCGGCGGCGTCAGCCCCGGGCGCGCAGACCGTTGAGGAACGGGCAACCGGCGAGGACCCGGAGGGCCCGGCTCAGGGAGATCGTGTCGTCGACGGGCGCGGCGAAGCCCAACCGGACGTCGTTGTCGCCGCACTCGCCCTCGATACGCAGACGAATGCCGTAGCGGTCGATGCCCAGCGGACGCACGCGTCCCTGCCGCAGCGACGGTGGGAGGCGTCGGGACAGTTGCGCGAGGAGGTCGGGATGATCGGAGTCGAGGTGCTCGAGCCAGCTCGTTTCCATCTCCCAGAACGGATCGGGCTCGGCTGCCAGCAGCGAGTCGACGTCGACCGGCTCGGCTCCGGTGCTGTCCGCCACCACTGCGGAGCCGACGATCAGACGCACCAGGGAGGTGGTGTGGCCGACGTCGAGCAGAGCCGCGTGGGGATGCTCGGCGGCCACCGCGCCGGCCATCGGTCGCATCAGCGATTCCGGCACCGGGCGCAATTCTCCGCGCAGCCACACCAGTGACCGCACCGGTTCGCGCAATGCGAGAGGTGCGTGATCGGTGAGCTCGACGACGGCAGGAACGCCGGCGCGGGAGGACTGCCACCTGATCGCGTCGTCGATGGAATCGGTGGGGACGGCCAGAATCATCTCGCCGTTGGGTCGCAGGTGGTGCAGGGACGTCACGACGGGGTCGCTGCCGTCGATCACGAGAGCTGCGCCCTCGGCGCGCATGCAGGCGCTGCGCACGCGCTCGGCGGTGGACGGTCCGGTGGTGGTGGTTGCGCCGAGCATGGGCTCCTCCGATGCGATCGGTACAGTTGAATGGCCAGTAGGTGAGGCATACCTAAGTAACGTGCCCCTAAGTTAGCCGGATGTGGCGGGTATCGCAAGGGCAAGCTGGGACTACCGTGAAGACGTGCCGATTCCGTTGACCCTCGGTGTGCCGCACCGACCAGATCCGAACGCGCTCGTCGCCGGACTGCTGCAGCCGTTCTGCGCCGATGCCCCTGCCGCGCAGGCCGCTCCACGCGCCGCCGAGTACGGCCCGCCCGTCGTGCTGGCCTCGACCCTGCTGACGCTGCCGCCCACCGAGAATCTCGGGCGCATCGTCGTGCGACTCGACATCGACCCGGACGAGCTCCGGGCCTCGAGCGCAGGCAACTACGAAGCCGTCAGATTCGAGGTCGACGCAGTCTCCGAGCATCTTGCCGACGCGCTCGGGTTGCGACTGCCCTCGCCCCTCGTCGTCTTCCCGGTGTTCGACGCGATCGACGTGGCCGAGACCGCGGAGACCATCGTTGCCGCTCATCGGACCCCCGGCATCGGTGTCGGCGACACGGCGAGGCGTATCGCCGACGTGCTCGCCGTCGTCTCGCATGCCGATGTCGGTCTGGTCGCCCGCGCCGACACCGGAGACGACGTGATCGCGATCCTCGCGGCGACGGTGGCATCGCTGCGCGGAGACGACATCGCGTCGGCTCTGGCCGCGCCGAATGTCGACGCTCTGCGCAAGCTCATACCCGAGGCCGCCGAGGCCGTGCGGGAGGTACTGCTGGGGGTCGAGATCGCCGACGCCGTCGCCGCCCGCGCCCGGCTGGTCGACGTCGGTTTGATCGCTTCGGGGACGTCGACAACGTAACCTCGAGACGTGCCTCGCATCGCTTACTTCGGCCCATCGGGAACGTTCACGGAGATGGCGCTGGCGCAGTTCGAAACGCTCGGCGCATTCGATGGGGTCGGCCTGAGCGGGAACGTCCAGCGGGTGTCGGCCGCGAGCCCGCCCGCGGCGCTCGAGGCCGTTCGATCCGGTGCCGCCGACGCCGCAGTGGTTCCCATCGAAAGTTCCATCGAGGGGGCCGTGCCGCCGACGCTCGACGCATTGTCCGAAGGACGGCGATTGCAGATCGTCGCCGAGACCGAGATCGAGGTCGCGTTCACCATCGTCGGCGGGCCCGGTGTCACGCTCGACTCGGCCCGCACGATCAGCGCGTACCCCATCGCCCTCAGTCAGGTCCGGCAGTGGTTGCAGGCCACGATGCCCGACGCCGTCGTGCAGTCTGCGACCTCGAATGCCGGTGCAGCAGAAGATGTTGCCGCCGGCGTGGTCGACGCCGCTGTCTCGACACGGTTGGCCGGGGAGCGATTGTCTCTGCCGATGCTGGCCGACGGCATCATCGACGTCGAGGGTGCGCGCACCCGCTTCGTGCTGGTGACTCCGCCGCAGCCGGTGCCAGCCCGCACCGGTGCCGACCGCACCTCGGTGGTGCTGAAGCCGCCGAACGACCCGGGTACGCTGCCGGCAGCGTTGGCGGAGTTCGGAATTCGCAACATCGATCTGACGTTCATCGAATCACGCCCTACCCGTTCGCAATTGGGCACCTACATGTTCTTCGTCGATTGCGCCGGGCATGTGGACGATCCCCTCGTCGCCGAGGCGCTGACCGCGTTCCATCGGAAGATGCCGCTACGTTTCCTCGGATCATGGCCCACAGCAACGACATCGGGAGGTTCGGTGCCGCAACCGATCGACGAGCACGTGCAGTGGTTGTCCGAAATTCGGTCCGGTCGGGGTGATCTGTGATGGGCAAGCTCATTCTCGTTCGGCACGGGCAGACCGTCTCCAACGTCGCGAAGAAGCTGGACACAGCGCCGCCGGGAGCCGAACTCACCGAGCTCGGGCACCGACAAGCCGAGGCGTACGCGCAGACGCGGCTGGGTAATCCTCCCGCCGTGTTGGTCTCGTCGATTGCGTTGCGCGCCAAGCAAACTGCGGGCTACGTCGAGCGCGGTACCGGAGTGCCCCTCGTCGTGACCGACGGTATCCAGGAGACGTCCGCCGGAGAACTGGAAGATCGAGACGATCCCGAGGCGCACCGACTGTTCACCGAAATCTTCTACCGGTGGCATACCGGAGATCTGGATGCGGCCGCGCCGGGCGGCGAGAGCGGGCGCGCAGTGTTGGCGCGCTACGTCCCGGTGCTCGACGAGCTGCGTGGACAGTACCTGGGTGACGACACCGCAGGAGACGTCGTCGTCGTGAGCCACGGTGCCGCAATTCGATTGGTCGCGGCGGCCCTCACCGGTGTCGACGGCACCTTCGCCGCCGACAACCATCTCGACAACACCCAGACAATCGAGCTGTTGCCGCTACCCGACGGTGGCTGGGCATGCGCCAGGTGGGGCACGTTCCTGCCGCCGTTCGAGGGCAAGGGCAGCGACAAGGCAGACAACCCGATCAGCTGATCGCGGGATTGCCGATCGCTGGGTTGGTGGTCGCTGGGTTGGTGGTCGCTGGGTCCTTGGCCGACGAGATCAGCTCTGTCAGAGCCGCTGTCACCCGGTGATCCGACGCGCCGGTCAACGAGCTCCACGAACGACCGTCCGCGGCGACAGCGGAGGTGGCGACGATCCGTCCGGCGCGGGTGTCGAACAAGGCCACCGGACGCCCGGCCCCGCGCCGAGTCCCGTGCCTGCGGGTCACGGCCGTGATCTCGGTCCTGCCCGCGCACGTGGCCATCGCCGAGGCCAGTGTGAGGGCCCGGTCATCGGCGATTCCGATGCTGCGCAGACGGGAAGCGGTGCCCCCCACGTCGGACGGTGCCGCGTCCAGTGCCTCGGCCAGCAGGTCGGTGGGCGCGTTGATGCTGCCGGGATCGAACGGCGGTGCCGATCCCAGCGACGAGACGAGATCGCGAGCCGGATCCCCGGCGATGACGCGCAGGGTGACGATGTTCTCTCGCCGTACCGCCGACACCGCGATGGTGTCGTCGGATGCGATGCAGATCCGGGTCACAGGAACGGTGTCGCCCTCGAACTGTCGAGCCGAGACGTACCAGCGGGGTTGTTCCATGACCCGCAGCCAGTGGCGAACGTCCTCGTGGACCGCGGAGCCGTCCCACAGTCCTGCCGCCGCGAGGGCCTGACGGCCGCGGTCGACAGCACGGTCGCGGGCTGTCGCGTCGTCGAAGCGTGGGAAGACGTCGAGCACAACGGGTAGTTCGGCAATCGACAGCTCGTCGACCAGGAAATCCATCTCGTCGACACCGAGTGCGGCACTCGGCAGTGTGTGGCCCACCGGCACGGTTCCCAAGTCGATCACCGGCCGTTCTCACTGATGTTGTCGAGGGCTGGGTCCGCTCCGATGACCGACGGTGCCACCGTGCGGCCGTCGGCGAAGTGCTCGAACTGTTTGAGGTATTCCGGGGTGTCGTGTTCGTCGTCGTCCTGCGCCCGTGTGCCCGATGCGGGCGCAGCACCGGCACCGGTTCCGCGCTGAGCGAGACCACCCTCGGCTGCGGTCGGTGCGCCGACCGTAGTGGCAGGACTGCTCTGGACTGCACCCGTGAGTGCCGATCCACCGCCGAGGGGACTCGACGCCGAACCGGGCATTCCCAGCCCGCCGCCGATGCTGCCGCCCAGTCCGCCGAACGCCACCGGACGGGTGGACGCCGGCCCGACGGCGAGAGATGCCGAACCACCGGGTGCGAAGGAGTGGCCGATGCCGGATCCGGGTCCACTCGGCGGCGGCGTCGAGACCAGGTTCGATGCCGCGGTGGCCACCGTGGACACGCCTGTTCCGGCGATCGAGGTGGCGGCACTGCCGAGCTGCCCGGCTGCGGCTGCGACGCCTGGGTTCTGCGTCGCGGCCATCAGACCGCCGACCGCAGCCTGAACGGGGGACGTCATCAGCGCACCGTTGGCGAATTTGCCGAGACCACTGCCGGACTCGGACACGATGGCGGGCGCATGATCGAACGTCGTCTTCGCGATCAGGTGCGAGGAGACCAGCTCGAATCCCTCCATGACCATGGCTGCGCGGATGTCGAGCAATCGATCTGCGACCTCGGCTGCCTCGTAACTTCCGTTCAATGCGCCGCCGGTCGACGCAGCCGTGACCTTGGCAGCTTGCACGGCACCGATCTCGACGAGCGACGGCATGGTGGCCAGCGCGACGCCGTACGAGGTTCCCGCGGCGGGGGCTTCGATCGACAGTGCCGCCGCCTTCAGTGCCGTGGCTCCGGTCCACGTGGCGAACCGGGCGAGGGCGGCCTGCGCGAGGAGGGCCGACTCACCCTCCCAGCCCGCGGTCAGGGCTGTCGTGATCGCGGCGATGCTCACCGAGGCCTCGGTGAAGGCCGCGGCCACCGAACCCCAGGCCCCGCCTGCGACATGTAGAGGCACCGGTCCGGGCCCCAACAGTCGCGTCGAATTTCCTGTCGCAGTTCGTGGTAGCCACACCACACCTGTCACACCGAGCGTCATTGTCCAGCCCCCATGATGTTCGAGCCCCCGTGTCGTTTTCGAAACCGCTGCCGGTCGATGAGTGCGTCAGATGCCGGCGAGCCCCGGCAGGCCCCCGGCGGTGTCGTCGTCGGTCGCCAGGTAGTCCGCGGCCTGCTTGCGCAGTTCCTCGGCGGCCCGGTGTAGCTCCGAAATGCCCCGTGCTGCAGCAGGGCCGAAGGTATCGGCCGCGGTGGCGAAGAAGCGATCGGTCAAGAGCGACACCTCGTCGGTGCCCGGCGGCAACGGCCGAACAGGAAGAGCCGTCGCAGTGACGGCGGCCTGCAATCGGGCAGCGACCGCATCGAGTTCCGAGGCAGCGAGCTGCAGAGCCACCGGATCGACTTTGATGACGGTCATGAGCACGCTCCCTGCGATCGACCAACTGGGCTGTCGGTAGGTAGGACGCCGCCGTGCCCGGATCGGTTCCATCGATGCCGGAAAGAATTCAGAGAGACTTCTGTGCCACCGAATCCATCGTCCACAGCGAGCCTCGGCGATGGATCGAGGTGCGCGTCAACGGTGCGACGTCGACCCGCCAGAACGAGCTGACCGGTGCCGCCAGCACCAGCACGACCACGGCCCTGATCACTGCGGGTGCGGTCACGGCCAGCGTGCGGCCCGGCGTCGAACCGACCTCGTCGAGCCACGTCCGGACGCGAGCGAACAACGCCTCCAGAGATTCACCGCCCGGCGGTGTGAATGCCGGGTCGCCGAGCCAGGCCATCGCGTCGGCGTCGGGCAGATCGGTCATCTCGAGACCGGACCACCGGCCGTACGCGACGTCGGCCAACGCGGGTTCGACCGCGACGTCGCTGCCGAAGATCTCGGCAGTGGATCGGGACCGCAGCTCCGGGCCGGACACCACTCGGTCGGCACGCGGAAAATCGGTCACCTCGGCCAGTGCGCGCACACCAGCCTCGTCGAGTGGCTCGTCGGCAGGAAAGCGGCCCGAGCGCATCGCATCGGTCCTGGCGTGGCTCACCAACGTCAGGCGGGTCGCAGGCGCAGTCACCGCGTCATTGTGGCATCGGACGGTGTTCTTCGAGGACAGTGATTGACACGGAGTCGAACGCGGTGCCACAGTGCGCAGGTAAGACGCGATGTACGCAGGTAATCCGGTGAAAATCCGGAACGGTTGCGCCACTGTGATCGACGTCGGGCAGATGTCCGAATTCGAGAGCCAGAAAACTCGTACATCGCATGGCCGTCCCTTCATCTCCGAAGGGACTACGGGACGCACAATCCCAGGAGGACACCCCCATGGCAATACTTCATGCACCCAGCAACACGACGGAATCGGCGGCCCTCGCCGTCATCGTCGCTGCGACGATACTGCTCGCATTCGTTGTGCTCTACCTCGTCGGATTCGACCAGGGCGCGATCTCGCGCAGTGGCATGTACATGCACGAACTGATGCACGACGGCCGCCACCTGCTGGGCCTGCCATGCCACTGACCGGGACATTCGTTCAGTTGCTGGTGCGAGGTCTGCTCGCCGGTCTCGTCGCGGGACTGCTCGCCGGCGGAGTTGCCTTCGTCATCGGTGAGCCGCACGTCGATTCGGCCATCTCCATCGAAGAAGCAGCAGGCGAGGCACACCACGCCGACTCCGATGCGACTGCTGCGCACTCGCACGGAGACGAGGACGCCCTCGTCAGTCGCGACGGGCAACGCGTCGGACTGTTCCTCGCCACCGGACTCGCCGGACTCGCACTCGGCGCGATCTTCGCGTCGGTACTGCACTATGCCCGACGGTTCAGCTCGCTTCCGGGCTCGATCCTCGCGCTCCTCGGAGCCGGGGCCGGATGGCTGGCAATCGAAGCGGTGCCGTTCTTCAAGTATCCGGCAAACCCACCGGCCGTCGGAGACCCGGAGACGATCACCCAGCGCACCTGGCTGTGGTTGGCGTCGGTGATTCTCGGTCTGCTGGCCGTGGGCGTCGCGATCTA
Organism: Rhodococcus sp. 05-2255-1e; assembly: GCF_002259025.1. Lineage (NCBI taxonomy): Bacteria > Bacillati > Actinomycetota > Actinomycetes > Mycobacteriales > Nocardiaceae > Rhodococcus > Rhodococcus sp. 05-2255-1e. The sequence goes on from NZ_NOZE01000005.1 coordinate 49,769, forward strand.
TGTGGCGAAGGCGGTGGCGTCGCAGTCGTCGGTGGCGGTTCGCGTCGGTGCTCCGACGGTGGCGTTCCTCGTGATCGTCGGTGTGGGCTACGCACTTCTGCCGGGCGTGAACGAAGTGGGTTCGGGCTTTCCGGCGACCCTGCTGTGGGAATTCCGACTCTCGTCACTGGCCACGCAGGCAACCCTGTGGCTGGCCCTGGGACTGGGATTCGCGTTCCTGACCGACCGCGCGGTGCGACCTGTTCGCCGAGAGGCTGTCTCGGCTTAACCCTGTTTTGCCCGCCCCCCAGGTTGGGATCAATGCGCCTTTGTTGCAGTCTGACCGACTGAAACCCACATTGATCCCAACCGGGGGTGGCATTACGGGGGTGGGGGTGGCGATCGGGGGCGAGCGCGATCAGCCGAATCCCAGTTGATGCAGGCGTTCGTCGTCGATGCCGAAGTGATGGCCGATTTCGTGCGCGACGGTGATGGCGATTTCGCGTCGGGCCTCGTGTTCGTCGTCGACCATGTCGAGGATCGGTTTGCGGTAGATCGTGATGACGTCGGGCAAGTGGCCGCTGTATTCGTAGCGTTCGGTCAACGCGGTTCCCTCGTACAACCCGAGGATGTCCTCGGTGGGGTGCTCCTCCTCGACGAGGACGACCACGTTGTTCATGAAGTCGGTGAGTTCTCGCGGCAGTGTGTCGAGAGCGTCGGACACCGCTTCTTCGAAGTCGACGCGGGTCATGTGCGTGGGGATGTCAGCCTCCGGTGGTGATCGGAGCAGCACCGGGCAGTGGGGTCGGGAGGGCGCGGCCGTCGGGGGCTGCGGGCGGCGGCACGGGCGCGGCACCGTTGATGAGGATGTCGCCCTTCGCGCTGCCGACGATGGTCGCGAATCCACCGGAGTCGAGTTCCTTGCCCACCGAGCAGGTCACCTGACGGCTGCCGGCGAGCCAGCTCGAGACGTCGATGGTGTCCCAGAACAGCGTCAACGTCTTGTCCCGCAGCGCGTTCTCCGAGCCGAGGTATCCGTTGACGGCGTCGGTGCAGGTCTTCTCCAGGTACGCGTCCTGGTCGCCTTCCGACGGGTGCCCGCCGGGGAACTGCTGCGTGAGGTTGATCACCGAGGCCACCTCGAACGCGTGGGGAGTCGAGCATTCCACCGGGTCGGCAGGCACGTTCTGGTTGATTCCGATGCACGTGCCCGTCGGCCACACCTTGGACTGGTCCTGGTCGAGGATCGAGCCGGTCATCTCGAGCAGCGCACCGGTGTTCGACGGCATCTGCACACCGCACCGCAGCGTGCGCTCGCCCTTGGCCCATCCGGCCTGGCTGGGGAACATCAGGCCGACGCCGTAGCGGCCGTTCGGGTCGAACTTGGCACCGACGTAGCCGTCGACGGCGGCGGTGCAGTGCTCGTCGCGCAGTTCGCCGAAGCGCAGCGCTCCCGGGTACGGCGCGCCGGGGCCGAATTCGATACCGGGGTAGACACTCATGTCGATGTCGCGGGCCACCTCGAAGCGGTGGGCGTCGGCGCACGGCACTTCGCTGAGGTCCTGACGATCGGTCTCGGGATCGTCGGTGGGCGTCCACTGCAGGCACACGCCCGGGTCGGCGGCACCGAAGGACTTCGCGGACACCGGACCTGCGGTGGCGGGGCCACCGGCCGTCGAATGCGTGGTGATTTTCTCGGGAGTCGAGAATCCGCCGGACAGGAACACTGTTGCCCCCGCGGCCAGGACTGCACCGACGGCCACCATGGCGAGGCCGCGTCGAGCAGTGGTGGCCGAGAGAGTTCTCCGACTCTCGCTCGTCGTGGGGTCTGGTTCTGTAGCGGACATCGCCCTCCATCATGCCCGAGTATGTTCGGTCGACATGAGCGACCCAACGGGTGACGACGACCTCAGTGAGCTGGCCGGTCGACTGTTCGCAATGGCACGTACCGGTGACGCCGTCGGTCTGGCGAGTTACGTCGACGCCGGAGTTCCGGTGAATCTGCACAACGAGTCGGGGGACACCCTGCTCATGTTGGCCGCCTATCACGGTCATGCCGATGCGGTACGGGTGCTGGTCGAACGCGGTGCCGATGTGAACAAGGCCAACGACAAGGGCCAGAGCCCACTCGCGGGCGCTGTGTTCAAAGGCGAGGACGAGGTGGTGCGGCTGCTCGTCGACGGCGGAGCCGACCCACACGGCGGCCACCCGTCGGCGATCGACGCAGCCACGATGTTCGGACGCGAGGACTACCTGGGCTTGCTCGGCAAGTAAGGTTTGCTCTCGTGATCGACCTGAAATTGCTTCGCGAGAACCCCGACGCAGTGCGCGCCTCGCAGCGCACCCGAGGCGAGGACCCCGCTCTCGTCGACGCTCTTCTGGACGCCGACGCTTCCCGCCGCGCCGCTGTGTTGGCCGGGGATCAGTTGCGTGCCGAGCAGAAGGCGCTGGGCAAGAAGGTCGGCAAGGCTTCGGCCGAGGACCGTCCCGCGCTGCTGGCCGGGGCATCGGAACTGGCCGCAAAGGTCAAGGCGGCCCAGGCAGCCGAGGCCGAGGCCGACGCAGCTCTCGACACGGCTCACCGGGCGATCTCCAACATCGTCGAGGAGGGAACGCCCGCGGGCGGCGAGGACGACTTCGTGCTGCTCGAGACCGTCGGCGACGTCCCTGAGTTCGACTTCGAGCCCAAGGATCACCTGGAACTCGGCGAGTCGCTGAACCTGATCGACATGGAACGCGGAGCCAAGGTGTCGGGCTCACGCTTCTACTTCATGACCGGCTACGGCGCGTTGCTGCAGCAGGGGCTGCTTCAGCTCGCCGCGCAGAAGGCCGTCAAGAACGGGTTCACCATGATGATCCCGCCGGTTCTCGTGCGGCCGGAGATCATGTCGGGAACCGGCTTCCTCGGAGCACACGCAGACGAGATCTACCGCCTCGAAGCCGACGACCTGTATCTCGTCGGAACTTCCGAAGTTGCTCTCGCCGGCTACCACTCGGGCGAGATCATCGACCTCGCCGACGGCCCCAAGCGCTACGCCGGTTGGTCGTCGTGCTTCCGTCGTGAAGCGGGCAGCTACGGCAAGGACACCCGCGGCATCATCCGCGTCCATCAGTTCGACAAGATCGAGATGTTCTCGTACATCAAGCCCGAGGACGCGTCGGCCGAGCACCGGAAGCTGCTGCAGTACGAGAAGGAAATGCTCGCCGCAGTCGAATTGCCCTACCGCGTCATCGATACCGCAGGCGGAGACCTCGGGTCCTCGGCCGCGCGCAAGTTCGACTGCGAAGCATGGGTCCCCACGCAGCAGGCATACCGCGAGCTCACCTCGACCTCGAACTGCACGACTTTCCAGGCCCGACGCCTCGGCGTGCGCTACCGCGACGAGAACGGCAAGCCTCAGACCGCCGCCACCCTCAACGGCACCCTCGCCACCACGCGGTGGATCGTGGCGATCCTCGAAAACCACCAGCAGGCCGACGGCACCGTCCGAGTTCCCGAGGCCCTCGTGCCTTTCGTCGGGACCGATGTCCTGAAGTAATTCAGGATCAGGCGATGTCGCCGATGCAGTAGCCCTCGCCGCCGATCGCCAGCAGGAACGTGCGGTTCTGGTACACCCCCGAGGCGTCGATGATGTCGGCATTGACCTGCGTGTAGACGCCGTTCTGAGCCGTCACTAACACACTGTCGGGATCGAACGAGGTGATGCTCGGCAGAATTGCCGGGTTCTCGGCCAGAGGTGGGGCAGTAGGAGACCCGGTGCCGTTCGGATCCCACGTGCCGCGGCTGTCGCACACCAGCGGGTAGCTCTCTTCGACGTCGCCCCGATTGACGGGGATACCGGCGATGCGTCCCAGATAGCGATCGACGGTGTAGACCGCGTCCGTCGCGTCGAACACCGGCGTCGTGCCGGTGGGATAGACGGTCGGGCAGGCGTAACCCGACGCGATCTCGCTGCGTTTGATGGCGACCGTTGCCGTGGGTCCGGTCCACGTCACCGCGTACTGACCGTCGACCGCGGGAGCCGCCACCGCAGCGAGGATGGCGCCGGTGTCGAAGTACATCGTCGGAATGTCGGTCGGCGGCACAGTCCAGCACCTCGCGGTGACGACACCTATTCCGCCGCCGGTGAGATCGTTGACGAACGGCCGTAGTGCCGCGGCGGCCGCAGGATTTCCGGGGGCTTCGCCGACGGGCGGACCCGGTGGGATGGGCGGCGGTGCCGGGGTGGTGGTGGGCTCTGGGGTGCTCGACCCGGCGGCATTCGCGGACTCGGCGGTGGACCCTGCACTGCTGCTGGACGGGGCTGCGGCCTGCTCGGATGGGATCCCGACCGCGGAATCGCAGGCACCGACCAGCGCAATCATCGCTATCAGCGGCAGCGCGGTTCGGCAGACTCGGCTGCGCCGCGGTGAAGCCGCTCTGTTCTTCACGTGAATTCTCTCCCCCGTAGCTTCTCGAACTGCGCACGACCCGACCGCGCTCCTGGCCGGACCTTTCTCCGACCCCGTCCACCGACTACGCTAACCGACTGTGGAACCCGTCTACCGATCAGTCATCGGCATCGCTCGCACAGTGTTCGCGTTCGAGGGCCTGAAGTTCGAGGTCGAGGGCGAGGACCACATCCCTGCTACCGGTGGAGCGGTCATCGCCGTCAACCACACCGGATACATGGACTTCACCTACGCCGGGTTGCCGCCGCGGCGAGTGAAGCGCTACATCCGCTTCATGGCCAAGAAGGAAGTCTTCGACAACAAGATCTCCGGACCCATCATGCGCGCGCTCAAGCACATCCCCGTAGATCGTGGGGCAGGTGCGGAGTCCTACAAGTCGGCCGTGCAGAGTCTGCGCAACGGCGAACTGGTGGGCGTCTACCCCGAGGCCACCATCAGCCGGAGCTTCGAGATCAAGGAATTCAAGTCCGGTGCAGCGCGTATGGCCATCGAGGCCGGCGTCCCCATCATCCCGACGGTCATCTGGGGTGCGCAGCGAGTGTGGACCAAGGGCTACCCGAAGCGATTGGGCCGCACCAACACTCCGATCTCCATTGCCGTCGGTGAACCGATTGCGCCGGTCGGGCCGCCGAACGAACTGACCGACAAGCTGCGGTCGGTCATGCAGAAGATGCTGCTCGAGCTTCAGGAGGGCTACCACCACGAGCCCGGCGCGTACTGGGTTCCGGCCCGACTCGGTGGCAGTGCCCCGACCCTGGAGGAAGCCGACAAGCTCGACGCCCAGGATCTGGCGGCGCGCGCAGCCAAGCGCGTCGAGTAGTCGGCGGGCATGAACCTCCGCGGTGAACGGGTCGTGTTGCGGCCGATCACCGCCGAGGACGTGCCGGAGCTACGCCGAATACTGCACACCCCCGAGGTGCATGCGCGGTGGGGTGACGAGGACGCCGACGAGAGCTGGCCGTTCGACAACCCTGAAGAGACCCGCCTGGTTGTCGAATTGGACTCCGCGACAGTCGGTTTGATCCAGTACGGCGAAGAGACCGACCCGATGTACCGGCACGCGTCGATCGACATCTTCCTCGATCCGGCTGTACACGGCCGCGGCGTCGGAAAGGACGCGGTAGGCACGCTGGTGCGTTACCTGACGGTCGATCTCGGTCATCACCGCCTGGTGATCGATCCGGCCGCCGACAACGCGGTAGCGATAGCCTGTTACAGCGCAGTCGGTTTCGAGCCGGTCGGGATCATGCGCAAGTACGAGAAGGGACCGGACGGCTGGCACGACAGTCTGCTGATGGACCTGATCGTCGAATAGCTGACATGTTCGGGGTTTCAGGGGTTCACGCGTTCAGGGGGAGAGTCAGCCGGAATCGCGCGCCCGAAGGCCCTGCGAGGCAGACGAGTTCGCCGCCATGGGCGCGCGCCAATGTCCGAGCGATCGACAGCCCCAGTCCGACGCCACCGGATGCGCGGTCACGGGCGGAGTTCAGCCTGACGAGTCGTTCGAAGATGCGCTCACGGTCTGCCTCTGCGACACCGGGTCCTTCGTCGTCCACGGTGACGAATGTGTGGGTGTCCCGGCCGACCGCTACCCGAATCGTGCCGCCGGACGGGGTGAAACGACCGGCATTGTCGAGCACATTCGACAGGATTTGTTCGATGCGTCCGACATCGATGTGAACCATAATCGGTTGCGCGGCAGCGACATCGAACCGAATATCCGGCATGACCAGAGCTGCTCGCTCCACGGTGCGGCGGGTGATGTCGGCAAGGTCGGTATCGGTTGCGTCGAGATCCGACGTGTTCTCCGCACGGACGGAATCGAGCATGTCGCCCACCAAGCGTGACGCCCTGCTCGATTCCCCGACCAGCAGCTCGCTCCAGCGTGGGACTCGATCGGGGCGATGCTCGGCATCGCGCTGCAGCGACTGCGCCAACGCCGAGATCCCGGCGACGGGAGTGCGCAGCTCGTGTGCGGCGTCGGCCAGAAAGCGCCGCATGTCCTCCTCGGCGAGCCTGGCCGTGCGTGCGGCCGCGGCCTCGCGTCGTTCGGCGTCCTCGAGGGCGTCGAGCATCTCGTCCACGGCCGAGGCGGTGCGGCCGAGGTCGGTGTTCGGTTTGGTGGGAAGCAGCCGTCTACCCCTGTCGCCGTTGGTTATTCGGCGCGCGACCGATGTCATCGAGTCCAGCGGGGACAGTGCTCGCCGTACGGCAAAGGTGAGTGCAGCGGCGGCCAGTAGCAGCGTCACAGCACCCGCTACCAGCATGAGGATGCGCAGTTGTCGCCGAACATCGGCGATAGCGGTGGTATCGCCGAGGAGAGACAGCGTCGAACCGTCGGGCAACGGTTCGGTGATCTCGAACGAATCGGACGGGGGCGCAGGAGGATCCGGCGGACCAGGGGGACTCGGAGTTCGCGACTGGCCCGCAGGCGGAGCCGGGGTGGCAGGCCGGATGTCCGGGCCAGGCGGTCCGCTGCCGGGAGCGCCGTACACCGTGCCGTCCGCAGCGGTGACACGAACTCGGATGGCGTCGCCCTGCAGCGCCTGCACCAGATCCCCGGGCCCGACGCCGCTCTCCACGAGCTCGACAGCCCGAGTTGCCCGGTCCGACAACCGCGCCTCCAGATCACGCCGAAGCTGTTGACCCAGAACGACATCCACCGACGAGCCGACAATCACCAGCAGTGCCGCGAACAATACGACGACGGTGGCGACCACCCGCATCCGAAGCGACGGAGTCGGCGTCCGCTTCACTGCGGAGCCCGCAATGCATAACCCAAGCCGCGGACGGTATGGATCAACCGCGGCCCATGCGCTTCCATCTTGCGACGCAACGCACTGATGTGAACTTCCACCAGGTTACCGTCGTACGCGCCGTAGCCCCAGACCGATTCCAGGATAGAGGTTTTGGAGACAGTACGTCCGCGTTGTGCGACGAGGAACGTGGCCAAGCGGAGCTCCGTCGCCGTCAGATCGAGAACCTGACCCGCCCGAGTGACCACTCCGGCGGGCTCGTCGACCAGTAGATCACCGACCTGGACCGCGTCGGACGAACGACCGCGACGCCGCAGCACGGATTTGGCGCGGGCGACCACCTCGTCGAGTTGGAACGGCTTGACCACGTAGTCGTCGGCACCGTCGCCGAGTCCACGCAACCGGTCGGCCAGCTGATCTTTCGCGGTGACCATGATGATGCCCGCGTCGCTGCTCTGCCGGACGACGTCGATGAGATCGAACCCGTCCCGTGCACCGGGCAGCATGACGTCGAGGATCACCACATCGGGACGAAAGCCTGCCATCGTGGGCTCGAAGTCGTCGCCGTCGGGCAGGGACACGGCGGTGAAACCCGCGTCCTCGAACGCCGCCACGAGCGCTTCCCTGATGGGTAGCGAATCCTCCACCACCATCACCCGGGGAGCGGAACTGTATGTCATGCCTCGATTGTCACCCACCAGCTGAAGTGATCCTGAAGATGCGCCCAGCTTCAGGGTGACTTCAGCTAGCGGCGGCAGTGTCGGTGACAGACCGAAACGAACGACGCAGTCCGAACAAGGAGTGAACGTGAACGATCAGACTCAGCCGATTCCCGCCGCATCGAACCCCGAACCCGGCACCGCTCGGGAGAACAAGCCCAAGCGGTGGAAGGGAAGGGTGCCGCTGGCCGCGACCGCAGCAGCGGGACTTGCCATCGGAGCCCTGGTGACGGCGGCGGTGTTCGCAGCCGCCGGACCCGACGTCTCGCCAGGCGTGTCCACCGTGGCGTCGTCTTCTGCCCTCGGACAGCGAACCGATGGCGGCGGCGGTGTGGATGCATCGGAGGTGCCTGCGGCTCCTGCCGCTCCCGATTCCGGTGACGGATCGACGGTTCCCGCAGTTCCGACCCCACCGGGTGATGGCTCAACACCACCGGCACCGGGTGACGGCGCAGCGCCGCCTGCCCCGCCCGCGGGTGGTCCGGGCAAGGGCGGGCCGGCCGATGGTGGTCCGGGTAAGGGTGGGCCGGGCGCAGGTGGCCCGGGAGCGGTGTGCGCACCAGAAGACGGAGCGACGCCGCCCGCGCCGCCGGCACCGGCCGATGGCACAACTCCGCCCGCGCTGCCGGCACCCGCTGACGGTGCGACGCCTCCCGCACCGCCGGCAGCGCCGTCCGGTTCCTGAACGCAAGCTCGGTCGGTCCCCGCACCGGATCGGTGCGGGGATCGGTGTGGGTGGAGGCGCGACTTCCGAACGCGCCCAGGGGTTTATCTCCCGCGGTACGCGGACGCCAGCGCGGCGTACTCGTCGAGAATTTTCAACGATTCGTCGTGCGGCGCGGTGGGCAGCATGAGCGCAAGCTGCCCGAATCCCAACTCTTCGCAGGCTTGCCAGTACTCGGGATCCGCGGGGGTGCCGAACTGTAGCAACGGAACGTCGTGCCCGAGTCCTTCGCGCATCGCATCGATGCGCGCGGACATGACATCGACGGGCTGTGGGTTGGCTATCCACCCGCCGTCGTGCCGGATGACGCGCTTCACCGTCGCATCGGAGGCACCGCCGATGAATATCGGGGGGTGCGGTGTCTGCACCGGCTTGGGACGGAGGTAGGAGGGTTCGATATCGACGTGCTTGCCGTGATACTCGGCCGGCTCGTTCGTCCACAGGGCTTTGATTGCTTCGATCTGCTCGTCCAACAGTGCACCCCGTGTCTTCGGGTCGGTGCCGTGGTTGCGGATCTCCTCGAGGATCCAACCCGCTCCCACGCCGAATACGAACCGGCCCCGTGAGATCAGGTCGATACTGGCGGATTCTTTTGCAGTGGTGATGGGATCACGCTGAATGAGCAAGGTGATACCGGTGACCAGCTCGATCTTCGATGTCACCGCTGCGGCCGCTGCCAGAGTGACGAAGGGGTCGAGCGTCCGATAGTAGAAGTCGGGCATCTCTTCGCCGGTGGGAAACGCCGTCTCCCTACTGGCTGGGATGTGAGTGTGCTCGGCAACAACCAGCGAGTCGAATCCACGCTCCTCGATGGCGCGAGCCAGCGACACCGGGTCGATCCCGTCGTCGGTGACAAAGGTGGAGATTCCGATCTTCAAGGCTGTTCCTAACGTCGGGTGTCGCCCGTGCACGGGGCGTGAAGTGGGATCACAGCCGGGGTCACTCCAGGATGAAGACGGGGAGTTGCCGGTCTGTCTGGGACTGGAATTCGGCGTACTGAGCGAAGGACTCGACGGCTAGCGTCCACCATTTCTCGCGCTCGGCCCCGTCGAGCTCGCGGGCCTGGAGGGTGAGAACCTTCGTCCCGTCTTGCACCGTGACGGTGGGGTTTGCCTTGATGTTGTAGTACCACGACGGGTTCGTGGCACCGGCACCGTTCGAACCGACCATGGCGTACTTGCCCTCGGCTTCGACGCGCATCAAGGGCACGTACCGCTTCTTGCCGGACTTCGCCCCGGTGATCGTGAACAGCACGACAGGCAGACCCTGATACTCGGCCCCCTCGGTGGTGCCCTGCTCGAGAATCTGCTCGGTCAGCTCGCGGACCCAGGACTTGGGGCTCAGCTCGGTTTCGGTGGCGGTCTCGTTATCAAGCACGTGGGCGCCAACAATCGCCATGGCCGGAAATTCCCGATACGTCTCGCTCAACGAAACTTTGCCCCTCTCCTGGTAATTCCACCCCTTCCACACCGGGGATCGTGGCATCGATGCGTGGGCAACGCGTGGTGGCCGCGGGCGCAGATTATTGCCGAAGACATTTTGGGGTACATCCGTGTCGGACGTGCATCCGATGCGCGATCGGGCAGGCTGGGGTCTTCGCTTCGATAGCAGGGGCGACACCGGTATCGAAGCTGCGCTCCGGGAAGGCCGTGAGAATCGAGAAAAAGAACGGTAGACGGACAGTGATCACTGCCCGGGATTACCGCGCAGGCTGTCGTCGCGCTGAATCGGGTCATCGATCGCGGTTGGACAGGTACACCGCGAAAATAGCCGTCGAGCCGAAAAAGGCTCAGTCGGCGGGACGGGCTTGATCAGCCTCGAGAGCAACGGTTTCCAGCTCGGATCGGTACTGATCCCACCAGGCTGCGTCGCCGTCGGCCATGTTCTCGTTGCCGAGGCGCAGTCCGACGGAGTTGTCGATCAATTCGCGCAGTATGTCTGCGTGTCCGGCATGTCGATTCGTTTCGATGCACAGATGCACCAGTACGCGATGCAACGTCACTTCTTGTTTGTCCGCAGGCCAGTGCAGGACGCGTCCCGCTGCATCCAGGTCGAGTGAATCGATGGTCTTGTCGGCATACGTCCACGCCTCGCGGTACAGGGCGACAATGGATTCCGACGATTCTTCGGCGGTGGCCCACATGTCGGAATTCAGCCGGGCCATGCCCTCTGCTTCCAATTCCGCGAAAGGAGATGGAAATTCGCGACCGAACGTGAGGCCGAAGTAGCCGTATTCGACGATGGCGAGGTGTTTGACCAACCCCAACAGGTTGGTTCCCGTCGGCGTCATCGGTCGGCGCTTCTGGTATTCGGTGAGGCCGTCGAGCTTCCACAGCATGTTCTGGCGAGCGATCCGAAGGTACTGGTGCAGCTCGTCCTTCATGTCGTTCAGCTCGTCGATGCGTGCCACACGAGGGCTGCGGCCAGTGCGCCGAGTCCGTTCAACGACCAGTGCAGGGCGATGGGTGCGATGAGACTTCCGCTTCGACTGCGCAGCCAGGTGAAGACGACCCCGGCTGCGGCGGTCGCGACGACTGCGAGCGCGATCCCGACGATTTGCCCGAACAGCCCGCCGCCGAGAAATCCGCTGAGTCCCACGTTCCCGGCGGTCAGGCCGAGCGAGGACGCGATGTGCCACAGACCGAAGAGCAGGGACCCTGCCGCGAAGACTCCGCGGGCGCCGTAGATGCGGCCCAACGTGCCGTGCAGCACTCCACGGAACGCGAGTTCTTCCGGGATGACCGTTTGCAGTGGGATGACGATCATCGAGGCGACCAGCGCCGCGGAGATGGTGGCATAGCGATCGGCCATGAAGAAGGGCCGCGTCATCGGCAGTAATGCACCGACGGCGATGACGGTCAGGACGATGCCGACGGCACCGAGTGCGTAGAGCGAACCCGTCTTCCATTGCTTGGGTGACAGTCCCAGCTCGGCCCATCCGAGTCCGCGACGGTTCGACAGGATCACCAGGAGAACGGCGGCGATCGGAACCGTCGCGATACTCGCCCACACCGTGGTGAAGTGTGCGATGAGGTTGGTGCCCACGAGGACGAGAACGACGATGGCGACGTCGAGATAGGCGCGGACGGCCCGTCGGGGTGCCACGCTCCCGGCTGGATTGACGGCAAGCATTGGATCGAGTGTACCGGCGTCAGCTGATGACACCCGGAGAATCGAGGCTTCTGTCGAGGCCCTTACGGTCGTAGAGAAGGGTGAACACCAGGCCGAACACGAGCCCGATGAGCAGCCCGAGGGACGTCATACCCACCGAATGCAGCAGGCCGGCGTCGGGCGAGGCGTTGAAGTACAGGATCGATCGGGTGCCGAGGAAAATCTGATGCATCGGCTCGAACTGGGCCAGCCACGTGAAAATCGGCGGGCTTGCCTCGAGAGGAATCGTGCCACCCGAGGACGGCAGGGCCAGGATGATGAAGACGACCAAGTTGACCAGCAACCCTGCTGTGCCGAATGCGGACATCACCGCCAGCGCCGTGAATCCGACGGCGGTGATCGCGAACGCGCCGTACATCCACAGGGTCCACGCATGGGTGATGGGCATGCTCAGCAAGTGGCTGATCAGTAGGTACAGGGCGGATACGAGCATGGCCAGAACGAACATCACCAGCCACTTGACCAACAGCGTCTGGAACCGGCTGATCCGGGTGGGTCCGCGGTGGATGTACTTCGGGCCGATTTCGGTGGGGGTGAACCCCAACAAGCCGTCGACGAGGGTGCTGACGATGGTCGCACCGGTGAATCCCGCCAAGACGAGCAGTAGCGCGTAGTAGAACGCAGACAGGCCACCGCCGGTACCGTCGGGCAGTGGATCGTGCTGAGCAACAATCACATTGATCGGCTGCGCCAACGTCAGAGCACTCGCGCCCGGAAGGGGAGTGTCGCCGAGCTGCTGGCGAACCTGATCGGTGATCTGTTGGCCCACGGTCTGATTCACCGATTCGAATGCAGGAGTGGCCACTCCGGTCACGAGCGACATTCCGAAGCTACCCGCCCGCGGATTCGTGTAGACGGTGATGATCGGCTTCTCGATATCACCGGGAATGATGCTGCCCTCGGCCAGAATTCCCATTCTCTTGGTGAAATCACTGGGGATGACGATGGAGCCGTAGACCTCGGCCGTGGACAGCAGCGATTCGGCCTGCGCCGGGCCGACCTCGCGGAACGCGACCTTCTCGGAATCGACGTTCTGAGTCAATCCGTCGACGATGTCGTTGCCGATATTGCGTTGCTCACCCGCAAGGGTGTCGCCCTCGTCCTGGTTGACGATCGCAATGGGCAGATCGTGCAAGTTACCCCGTGGATCGAGAACACCGCCCAGATACAGTGCCGCGAGAAACGACATGAGGGTCGAGACGAGAAGGATCGGAGCGAGCCAGAAGCGCGGCGAACGAAGGACGTCGGCCATCGACCGAGGGGTTCTGTCGGGTGTCACCGGATCAGTGTCGCAAGTTCGGCTCCCATGTGCGCGGTAGTTCGACCCCTGCTAGGAAGTCCCGCCCTTCTGGACAGGTCGGCAGAATGCACGCCGGACGGTGGCGGCGAGGGCGGCCCGGCGTCGGTCGTGGTCCGTCTCGGGCTCACTACGGTCGGCGGTGTGAATGATCGCCGCCTGAGCCCACGTGCCGGCCAACGCGATCAGCATCGACCAGATATCCGCGGGGTCTACGTCGTCCACGAGCAGCCCGGCGCGTTGAGCCTCGGCGATCATGACGAATTTCTCATCGTCGTGTCCGGGTCTGCGGTCGAACAGCGGCCCGGTCGGGGTTCGCTCCAGCCGGGCCCACGTCAGCAGACGTACCAGCGTGGGGTCGCCGAGGTACATGTCGTAGAGCTTCATCGCGTACCCGGGCAGGTCGCCGGGAGTGAAGGCGATGTTCTCGATATCGGTGTCGACTCGCGTGTCGAAGGCGGTGTCGAACAAGGTGTCCTTGTTGCCGAAGTAGCTGTAGATCAACGATTTGTTCGATGCGGCCGTCGCCGCGATTCGGTCCACTCGTGCTCCGGCGATGCCGTGCGTCGCGAACTCCTCGGTGGCGGCGGCCAGCAGCCGAGCTCGGGTAGCCGTCGAATTGCCCATGCGAGAACCATATATTTCCAACTGGTTGGTTGAAAACTGTCCCACGACCCGCTACCGTTTCCAACCAGTTGGTTATTTCTGAAGGGATACGAACATGCGGACAGCTACCGGATACAGAGCCGTCGACGAGACCGCGGCACTCGAGCGGTGGACATTCGACCGGCGGGATCTTCGCGACGACGACGTTGCCGTTCGGGTGACGTACTGCGGGGTGTGCCACACCGATCTGCACTCGACGCGGAATCCCGGTGACTTCCCTGTGGTGCCCGGGCACGAGTTCGTCGGGGAGGTGACCGAGATCGGTCCCGGAGTCACGGATTTTGCCGTCGGCGATGCGGTGGCCGTCGGAAACATCGTCGACTCGTGCGGGCGGTGCGATATGTGCACGGTGGGTCAGGAAAATTTCTGTCGAGAGTTCCCGACCCTGACCTATGGAGGGCGCGACAGACACGATGGAATTACCACTCGCGGTGCGTATTCCGACGAATACGTGGTTCGCGATCGGTTCGTCTACCACCGCCCGGAGAACCTCGACCCAGCGGCAGTGGCACCCCTGATGTGTGCCGGCATCACCGTGTGGGAGCCGTTGCGCCGCTGGAACGTCGGCCCCGGCGTGAGGTTGGGGGTGGCCGGAATCGGCGGGCTCGGCCATCTGGCGGTCAAGCTGGGCCGCGCACTCGGGGCGGAGGTCACCGTATTCACCACCAGTGCAGGCAAAGCCGCCGACGCGAAGGAGCTGGGTGCTCATCACGTGGTCGTCTCGACCGACGACGCCGCGATGAACGCACTGGCAGGTGGTCTCGATCTGATCATCGACTGCGTGCCCGTCGAGCACGATCTCGCGCCGTACCTACGTTGCCTCGCACTCGACGGAACGCTCTGCACAGTGGGCTATCTCGGCTCGACGACGGTCGATTTCCTGGATTTACTGATCGGCCGGAAGAGTCTGGCGTCGGCGGGCAGTGGTGGACGCCGATACACCCAGGAATTGCTTGATTTTTGTGGCGAACACGGCATCGTCGCCGAGGTGGAGACGATGCCGTCCGCTCGAGTGAACGAGGCTTTCGATCGGTTGGCAGCCAACGACGTTCGGTACAGGTTCGTACTCGATATGTCGGACCTGGCTGCCCTACCCATGTGAGTGGAACTTCGTAGCAGGCTACGAAGTTCCACGCACATGCGGCGCAGCCGCTCCTAGGCGGTTGCCCGACGCGGCAGCTTCCAGTCCGGGCGAACCCAGTGGCAGGTGTAGCCCTCGGGGTACTTCTGCAAGTAGTCCTGGTGCTCGGGCTCGGCTTCCCAGAAATCTCCTGCCGGGGTCACCTCGGTGACGACCTTGCCCGGCCACAGGCCCGACGCGTCGACATCGGCGATCGTGTCCTCGGCCACGCGCTTCTGCTCGTCGTTCAGGTAGAAGATGGCCGAGCGGTAGCTGGCTCCGATGTCGTTGCCCTGACGATTCTTCGTGGTGGGATCGTGGATCTGGAAGAAGAACTCCAGCAGATCCCGGTACGACGTCTGGGTGGGGTCGTAGACCACTTCGAGGCCTTCGGCATGGTTGCCGTGGTTGCGGTACGTCGCGTTGGGGACTTCGCCGCCGGTGTAGCCGACGCGAGTGGAGACCACCCCGGGCAGCTTGCGGACGAGCTCCTCGGCTCCCCAGAAGCATCCTCCGGCGAGAATGGCGGTTTCGGTGGCTGCAGACATGTGCTCTCCTAGTTCTCTATCGAGCGATACGTGGGGTTCAACGAACGAGTCGCCCTCATAATTCCGAATCGTGGGTGCGTTCGCCGACCTCGAGGACGAGTTTGCCGGTATTGGCACCGTCGAACAACAGGTTCAGCGTCGATCCGAACGCCGTGATTCCGCCGATCTCGATCTGTTCGCGCGCGGTCATCTTGCCGCTGGTGAGCAGCTCCGACAGAGCGTCGATGCCTTCCTGGTAGCGATCGAGATAGTCGAAGATGATGAACCCGGTCATCGACGCACGGTTGATCAGCAGGGACAGGTAGTGCGCGGGTCCGGGCTGCGGTTCGGTGGCGTTGTAGCCGGAGATGGCCCCGCACAACACCACTCGCGCACCTTTGCGCAGGCGCGAGAGCGCCGCATCGAGAATCTCGCCGCCGACGTTGTCGAAGTAGACGTCGATGCCCTTCGGTGCAGCAGCCTTCAGGGCCTTGTACACCGACTCGTTCTTGTAGTCGATCGCTGCGTCGAAGCCCAGCTCCTCGGTGAGCCAGGCGCACTTCTCGGGCCCGCCGGCAATCCCGATCACGGTGGCTCCCTTGGCTTTCGCGATCTGACCCGCGATGCTGCCGACGGCGCCAGCCGCCCCGGAGATGACGACGGTGTCGCCCTCGGCCAGCTTGCCGACGTCCATCAGGCCGAAGTGGGCCGTCAATCCCGGGAAGCCGAGGGCACCGAGCCACGTGGGTGCCGGTGCGATCGATTCGTCGACCTTCTGCACTCCCGACCCGTCCGAGATCGCATGCTCGGTGACGCCGAACGAGCCCGAAACGACCTCGCCCACAGCGTAATCCGGATGCCGAGACTCGAGGACGCGGCCGACGGCATGAGCACGCATCACCTCACCGATGCCGACGGGAGGCACGTACGAGCGCGCATCGTTGAGCCAGCCGCGCATGGCGGGATCGAGGGAGACGTAGTCGACGGTGACGACGAATTCGCCGTCGCCCGGGGTGGGGATGGGTTCCTCGGTGAGATCCCACGTCGACTCGTCGGGACGCCCCACGGGCCGCTGAGCCAAGCGGATCTGACGGTTCACGGATGTCATCTACCGTTCCTTCCACATCGAAGACGTGCATGTCGAAAACAGGGTCCTTCGACACTAGGGCAGAATGACGTCACGATGACCAACGCGCCGAACACCACCCGCCTCGCCCCTCGCCTCGTCGCCAGCGATGTCGACGGGACCCTGCTCGACCAGCACGAACGTGTCAGTGAACGCACCAAGCGAGCTGTCGCAGCCGTCGTAGCGGACGGAGTGCCGTTCGTGCTGTCCACCGGTAGGCCGCCGCGGTGGATCCACCCCGTCGTCGACGGTCTCGGATACGCGCCGATGTCGGTGTGCGCCAACGGTGCGGTCATCTACGACGCGGCCACCGATCGCGTGCTCAGTGCGGAGACCCTCGATGTCGAGACGTTGCAGTGGCTGGCCGACGTCGCATACCGCGCGCTACCCGGCTGCGGTCTCGCCGCCGAGCGCGTCGGTCGATCGGCGCACGACGCGGCCACGCCGCAGTTCGTCAGCTCGCCCGGCTACGAGCACGCGTGGCTCAATCCCGACAACGTCGAGATGTCCGAGGACGACGTCGTCGACGTCCCCGCGGTGAAGCTGCTGATACGACTGTCGGGATCGACCAGCGGCCACATGGCAAACATTCTTTCGCCGCTGATCTCCGGCCGCGCCGACCTGACCTTCTCCACCGACAACGGGCTCATCGAACTGTCGGCGCCGGGCGTCACGAAGGCGTCGGGCCTGGCGAAGGTCGCCGAGACGCTGTCCGTGGACGTCGCCGACATCGTCGCCTTCGGGGACATGCCCAACGACGTCCCGATGCTGTCGATGGTCGGCCTGGGCGTCGCCATGGGCAACGCGCATCCGGCCGCCGTCGCCGCCGCGGACGAAGTGACCGTCACCAACGCAGACGACGGAGTGGCGCAGGTACTCGAACGCTGGTGGTGATACGCCGGTACAGGGGCGCATCGAACACGACAAGGGCCGAGTCACCACGGTGACTCGGCCCTTGTCGACTGTCCGAACTCAGCCCGCGGGTGCGGGCTCCGGTGCCGGAGCGGGCTCGGCAACAGGTGCCGGCTCCACCGGCGCGGCGACCGGCTTCTGCATTTCTGCGTTGTAGGTGTCGTTGTACGTCTTGATCACCGTGGTCACGATGCCGGTGAGCTCATTGAAGATGAGCGAACCGTTCTCGAAGTCCGTTCGGAAGCCCTCCGGCACCTTGAACTCGTCGGTGAGCGGCAGACCGAGGACGCCGTCGACACCGCCCTGCTGCAGGTACTGCTGGAAGATCTTGCCGATGACGGCCACGGCCTGGCCGGCCATGTTGGTGATGATCTCGCCGTTCTGGAACTGAGCCTTCTCGCGGCCGCCGCTGACCTGAACCAGGCCGCTGACCGGTACGCCGAGAGCGCCGGTTTCGCCGCCCGAGGACAACCACTTCTGCGCGACGGGACTCGTCGACGCCAGGCGCTGCAATTCTGCGACCAGGGCCGGGATGTTCTCGCCCAGAGTCGAACTGACGTCCGTGCCCGGTCGTGACGGTGCCGGGTCGGTCACCGCGGTATCCGGTGCGGTGGCATCGGGCGCGGTCTCGGGTGCTGCCGGTGTGACGTCGCCGCCACCGCCGAGGTTCGCGGCCGCGATGTCGCGGATCTCCCCGAGCCTGGCGTATCCGGCGTCACCGGGGCATTCGGTGTTGCCGACGTCGCGGTGACCGAAGATCACCGGCAGGTCGACGCTCTTGCCTTTGCCGATGAACGTGAAATCCGTTCCCTCGGAGGTCATCGTCGTGGTCCCCTTGGGATCCAGACCTGCCTTGCCGAGTCGCCAGCCGAGGAACTTGCCGACCGAATCGACGGTCTCCTGCGACGGATCCTGAGTGGAGTAGTCGCCCATCATGGCCACTCCGACGGTGTTCTCGTTGAATCCACCGGCGTGCGCACCCTGGACCGGCTTGTCCAAGCCGCCGGCGCGACCCTCGAAGATCTGGCCGTACTTGTCGACGAGTGCGTTGTAGCCGATGTCGCACCAGCCCAGAGTCTGTGCGTGGTACGCGTAGATGGCGCGGACGATCTCGGCCGACTCGGACTTCGAGTAGTCGTTGCTGCCCGCGGTGTGGTGCACGGTGGCACCGCCGATGAAATCGTCGATTGTCGGGTTGGCGCAACGGATCGACTCGTCGGCACCCCACTGGGCGCGGGTGATGACGTTGGGACCTGCATCGCCCGCCACCGGAGTAGCGAGGTCGCTCAACGCCGAATCGGCGGGGGACGTGCCGGGGGTGATGAGCACGGCGCTGATGTCGCTCACTGCCGACGCCAACTGCTCGGCCGACACCTCAGGAGCGGCTTCGGGCGCAGCAGGCTCTGTCGGTGCCGGATCCTGTTGGCGCAGCGGCTTGCTCGACGACGCGGGTGTGTAGCCCAAAGGCTGCTCCGCAACGGCGGGAGCAGGCGCAGGTGCGGAGGCATCGGAAGGCAGCGGAACAACCGGGACCTCCGGAACCGGCGGCGTTGCAAAGCTTTCGGGAGCAGCGCTGCTCGTCAGCGGAGTCAACAGCACCTGCACGGCCTTGGTGAGCCCCACGAAGATCGGTTCGGTGCCCTGCTTTTCCGCAGCGGGAACGGCGTCGCTCGCAGTGGTATCCACCGGTGCGGTCTGCAGCCACGGGCCCCAGGATCCGTCCTCGAGCTGCCGACGAACCTGCGCGCTCGCGCCGTTCAGCTGCTCGGAGGTCAACGCCACCATGCTGAACGGGGTGTCCTGCGAGATCTCCTTGACTGCCGCTCCGAGCGGCGGCCCGGTGGGGTCGGCAGCCTCAGGATTGACCGGTGCCGAGGCGTCCACCCTGGGGATCGGGGCCTGCGCGGTTGCGCCACCCGGAGCCGGCGTCGTGAGACCCGGGATGTCGGGGATTTCGATCGGCGGGATCACGATGGAATCCGGCAACGGCAGGTATTTCAGATCGGAGAGCCGCAGATCGGGCAGCGGCAGGCCGGTGAGCTCCTGCAGCGGAATGACGATGTCCGGTGCAGCGCTCAGCGCGGTCTCGACGATCTTCGTCGGCACGGTGACCGGGGTTGTCTCGTTGGCCGGTCGAACTCCGGTGGTCGTGCTATCTGTCAGCCCTGCGACCGCAAACGGGGTCGCGACGGCGAGTAGTGCGACAGCACCGAGAACGATCGACGGCTTCGTTCGACGGTTCGGCAAGGCGGTACTCCCTGGTTGGTGGTAGGTACGCGTCGTAGAATCTCGCATTGCTGAACAACAACATTCACATCAGCAACATGAGTCCCATCAGACACAAGGCTAAACCTTAGCTTGACAGTTAGCCACAGCCGGGAAGTTCCAATGGCGCGGCGCGTCGGGCGCGTCACCTACGCTTTCCACCTGTGACTGTGCACTTCATCGGAGCCGGACCCGGAGCGGCAGACCTGCTCACGTTGCGGGCCGTCGAGTTCCTGCGATCCAGTCCGGTGTGTGTCTACGCCGGTACCTACATCGACGACGCGATCCTCGAACATTGCTCGGCCGGTACTCGCCTGGTCGACACCGCGAAGCTCGATCTCGATGCCATCACCGCCGAACTCGTCGCCGCCGACCAGCGCGGGGACGACGTCGCGCGCCTGTGCTCGGGTGATCCGTCCCTCTACTCCGCGATCGCAGAACAGTCGGCTCGACTCGACGCCGCGGGTGTGCCGTGGGACATCACGCCGGGAGTGCCCGCCTACGCGGCCGCTGCGGCCACGTTGGGCGTCGAGCTGACCGTTCCCGAGGTGACGCAATCGGTGGTGCTCACCCGCGCGCAGGCCCGCTCGACGGCGATGCCCGATACCGAAGCGCTGAAGAACTTCGCCGCTACCAGGGCAACGCTTGCGCTGCACCTGGCGATCACACGCACCCGCATCATCGCCGACGAACTGACGGAGTTCTACGGTCCGGAGTGCCCCGCCGCAGTCGTCTTCCACGCCAGCAAGCCGGACGAGCTGATTCTTCGCGGCACCCTGGGCGACATCGCCGACCAGGTCGAGGCCGCCGGGCTGCGGCAAGCTGCGGTGATCCTCGTCGGTCCTGCTCTGGCTCGTCGCGTCGTCGCCGAATCCCACCTGTACGACGCCTGCCGGGACCGCTCGTGAAAATCCATCTGATCGGCATCGGCGGTGGTCACCCGGATCAGGTGACGGTGCAAGCCGTCGAGAAGCTGCGGGCTGTGGACGTGTTCATCGTGGCCGACAAGGGCGCGTCCGTCGGGGATCTGGCAGCAGCCAGGCAGGAGATCCTCGAGCGCCACCACGGTGGCAGCTACCAGGTCGTCGAGGTGCCCGACCCCCCACGCGACCGGTCACCTCGGCAGTACGAGACCGCCGTCCTCGATTGGCACGACGCCCGCGCCCGGGCGTACGCCGACGTGCTCGACGGTCTCGCCGACGGCACCGTCGTCGGGTTTCTCGTCTGGGGCGACCCGGCGCTCTACGACAGCACTATCCGCGTCGTCGAGCGGATCGCCGAACTGCGCGGCGACATCGAGTTCGATGTCACACCCGGCATCTCCAGCGTGTCCATGCTGGCGGCGAGTCATCGACTCGTGCTCAATCGCATCGGGGGCCCGATCGTCATCACCACCGGCAGAAACTTGGCCGGCGACGTCGCAGCCGGGCTGGACAACCTCGTCGTCATGCTCGACGGCAACCTGGCCTGCAGTGCGCTGACCGGCGCAGGCTGGGGCATCC
The DNA here is from genome assembly GCF_002259025.1 of Rhodococcus sp. 05-2255-1e. Classification (NCBI taxonomy): domain Bacteria; kingdom Bacillati; phylum Actinomycetota; class Actinomycetes; order Mycobacteriales; family Nocardiaceae; genus Rhodococcus; species Rhodococcus sp. 05-2255-1e. The sequence goes on from NZ_NOZE01000005.1 coordinate 70,985, forward strand.
ACTGGGGAGCCAACCTGGGTACGACCGACGAGAAGCTCGTGGCCGGGCCGCTCGACGCCGTGCTCGACGACATTCGCCGCGCCCGCGCCGAGGTCAAAGAGGCGCACGGCTGGGTGATGGATACCTACCTGCTCCGACGCCTGCCAGGTTGACACCGGACCGGCCGGGCGGTGCCTGGCGGGGTGGAGCCGTCACGATCGTCGGATACCCTGGTTGCCCGTGACTGCTGTAAGCCCCGAGACCACCTCTTCCGACGCCACCGCGACCGGCCGCTACGACCTCATCGTCGTCGGATCCGGGTTCTTCGGTCTGACCGTGGCAGAACGGGCGGCGTCCCAGCTGGGCAAGCGTGTTCTCGTTCTCGACCGGCGGCACCACCTGGGCGGCAACGCGTACTCGGAAGCCGAGCCCGAGACGGGTATCGAGATCCACAAGTACGGTGCGCACCTGTTTCACACGTCCAACAAGCGCGTGTGGGACTACGTCAACCAGTTCACCGACTTCACCGGCTACCAGCACCGCGTCTTCGCGCTGCACAACGGTCAGTCGTACCAGTTCCCGATGGGCCTGGGGCTGATCTCGCAGTTCTTCGGAAAGTTCTTCTCCCCGGCCGAGGCGCGGGCCCTGATCGAGGATCAGTCCAGTGAGTTCGACTCCAAGGACGCGCAGAACTTCGAGGAGAAGGCGATCTCGCTGATCGGACGTCCGCTCTACGAGGCATTCATCCGGGACTACACGGCCAAGCAGTGGCAGACCGATCCGAAGGAACTGCCCGCGGGCAACATCACCCGGTTGCCGGTGCGCTACACCTTCGACAACCGCTACTTCAACGACACCTACGAGGGGCTGCCGGTCGACGGCTACACCGCGTGGCTCGAGAACATGACACGCGACGAGAAGATCGACGTTCGCCTGAACACCGACTGGTTCGACGTTCGCGACGAGTTGGTCGCCGAGAGCCCGAACGCCCCGATCGTCTACACCGGGCCGCTGGACCGCTACTTCGACTACTCCGAGGGCGAACTGGGTTGGCGCACCATCGATTTCGAGACCGAGGTGCTCCCGGTCGGCGATTTCCAGGGAACGCCGGTGATGAATTACAACGACGGCGACGTGCCGTTCATTCGGATCCACGAGTTCCGCCATTTCCATCCCGAGCGTGAGTACCCGACCGACAAGACGGTCATCATGCGCGAGTTCTCACGTTTCGCCGAGAGCGGCGACGAGCCGTACTACCCGATCAACACCCCCGACGACCGGCAGAAGCTCGAGGCGTACCGCAACCGCGCGAAGGCCGAAACTGCCTCCAACGGAGTGCTGTTCGGTGGCCGACTCGGCACGTACCAGTACCTCGACATGCACATGGCCATCGCGAGCGCACTGAACATGTACGACAACACCCTGGCCCCGCACTTCGAGACCGGCACCGCCCTGGCGGGGGACAAATGACCGCCAAGCACCTGCTCGAGGACGGGGTGGCAGACGTCGCGCCGGTCCTCGGAAAATCGCTGTTGCAGCGTGTACTGCTGCCCCGTTCGGGTGAGCCGCTCGACGTGCGCACGCTGTACCTCGAAGAAGCGACCACCAATGCCAGACGCGCGCACTCGCTCTCGCGTACCTCGCTCACCATCGGCGGCGAGTCCGAGGTGTCGTTCTGCACCTACTTCAACGCATTCCCGGCGAGCTACTGGCGGCGCTACAGCATCCTGAAGTCCGTGGTGCTGCGCGTCGAGGTGTCCGGCCACTGCCGAATCGACGTCTACCGGTCCAAGGCCGATGCGTCGCGCATCCACGTCGAGGGCCGCGAGGCCGTGGACGGCGATGCGGCGCAAGAGTTTCTGATCGACCTCGGCCCGTTCGAGGACGGCGGGTGGATCTGGTTCGACATCACCTCCGATTCCGAGGTGGTCCTCGAGAGTGCCGGTTGGTACGCGCCGATCGACGCTCCCGGTGAGGCGACCGTCGCCGTGGGTATCCCCACATTCAACCGACCGACCGACGCCGTCAAAGCGCTTGTCGCCCTTGGCTCGGACCCGTTGGTGCTCGACGTGATCCAGGCCGTGATCATGCCGGATCAGGGCACCCGCAAGGCGAAGGACGAACCCGGCTTCGACGAGGCCGCAGCTGCGCTCGGTGGCCGTCTCGCGATCCACGATCAGGCGAACCTCGGTGGGTCCGGCGGCTACAGCCGGATCATGTACGAGGCGCTGAACAACACTGCCTGCCAACACATTCTGTTCATGGACGACGACATCGAGATCGAGCCCGACTCGATTCTGCGGGCGTTGGCGATGTCGCGATTCGCCAAGGTGCCCACGCTCGTCGGCGGCCAGATGCTGAATCTGCAGGCGCGTAGTCACCTGCACGTCATGGGTGAAGTGATCGACCGCGGGAACTTCATGTGGACCGGCGCGCAGAACGTCGAATACGACCACGACTTCTCCGAGGATCCGCTGCGCACCAGCAAGCTGCTGCACCGCCGCATCGACGTCGATTACAACGGCTGGTGGATGTGCATGATCCCGCGCGTCGTCGCCGAGGAACTCGGGCAGCCACTGCCCCTGTTCATCAAGTGGGACGACGCCGAATACGGCTTGCGCGCACGCGAAGCCGGCTACCCGACGGTAACGCTGCCGGGTGCCGCGATCTGGCACATGGCGTGGAGCGACAAGGACGACGCCATCGACTGGCAGGCGTACTTCCACCTGCGTAACCGTCTCGTTGTTGCGTCGCTGCACATGCCGGGCGACGGCAAGGGCCTGGTGCTGGACACCATCAAGGCCACCGTCAAGCACTTGCTGTGCCTCGAGTACTCGACGGTCGCCATCCAGAACCTTGCGATCCGTGACTTCCTGGCCGGTCCCGAGCACATCCTCGAGATTCTGCCCACGGCGCTGCCGACGGTGCATGCACTGCGCAAGGAATTCCCGGACGCCGTCGTTGTCGGGAGTTCCACGGAGTTGCCGCTCGCATCGGGTGAGGAAGTCGGAGCCGTCGGCCTGCCGACCAACCCGATCTCCAAGGTCCGTCGTCTGGCCAAGGGCTTGCTGCACAACGTCAAGCCTGCGCACGAGCAGCACCACGAGCGTCCGCAGCTCAACGTGCCGACTCTCGACGCGCGCTGGTTCCTGCTGTCCCAGGTCGACGGCGTCACCGTCACCACCGCCGACGGCCGAGGCGTCGTCTACCGCAAGCGCGACCGCGCGCAGGCGGCGGCGTTGCTGAAGGAAGCGCTGTCGTTGCGCAAGCAGTTGGCAGCCGAATTCCCTGCGCTCAAGGCTCGATACCGTGATGCCGTGCCGCACCTGACCAGTAAGGAAACGTGGGAACGTGTCTTTCGTTACCAGGCGTAAAGGCCAGACCGAGGTGCCGACCGAAGTGCGCATTCTCGAAAAGGTGCAGGCCACGGTCGGTAGCGCCCCCGGTGCGATCACCGTCGCGCGCGGGATGTCGCACTTCGGCGAACATGCCCTCGGCTGGGTGGCGATCGCAGGTATCGGCGCTGCTCTGGACGCGCCGCGGCGACGCCAGTGGGCGTCGGTGGCCGTCGGTGCCGTCGGATCGCATGCCGCGTCCATCGTCATCAAGCGCATCGTGCGCAGGCCGCGTCCCCACGATCCGGCCGTCCGGATCAATGTCTCGACGCCGAGCAAGCTGAGTTTCCCGTCGTCGCATGCGACATCCACCACAGCGGCTGCGGTTCTCCTCGGCCGCGTGACCGGGCTACCGTTACCGGCGGTCCTCGTCCCACCCATGTTGCTCTCGCGCTTGGTGCTCGGAGTCCATTACCCCACCGACGTGCTGGCCGGATCTGCACTCGGCGCGTTGACGGCTGCTGCCGTCGTGAAGTTCGAAGGAGACAAATGAGCGAGGATGCCGCACCCGTAGGCGCACCGCCGAAGAATCTGGCGGACGGCATCGTCAAGGCGCTTCGCCCGCGTCAGTGGGTCAAGAACGTGCTGGTCCTGGCCGCGCCGTTGGCGGCAGGCTCGGTCACCGATCGCGACGTGCTGCTGTCCGTCGCGCTCGCGTTCATCGTGTTCTGCTTCGCCGCCTCCGGCGTCTACCTGGTCAACGACGCCATGGACGTCGAGGCCGACCGCGCGCACCCCACCAAGCGGTTCCGGCCGATCGCTGCAGGAGTCCTGCCCGTCACGATCGCCTACGCGATGGCCGTGGTGTCGCTCGGACTCGCCGTCGGCCTGTCGTTCTTCGCGAACTGGAAGCTCGCGCTGGTCATCGGCGTCTACATCGTCATCCAGCTGGCGTACTGCTTCGGCCTCAAGCACCAGGCCGTGCTCGACATCTGCATCGTCTCCTCGGGCTTCCTGCTCCGCGCGATCGCCGGTGGCGTCGCTGCCTCGATCCCGCTCTCGCAGTGGTTCCTGCTGATCATGGCGTTCGGCTCGCTGTTCATGGCGGCGGGCAAGCGCTACGCCGAGCTGCAACTGGCCGAACGCACCGGGGCGAAGATCCGTAAGTCGCTCGAGAACTACACCACGACATATTTGCGCTTCGTGTGGACGCTGTCCGCGACGGCCGTTGTCATCTGCTACGGCCTGTGGGCTTTTCAGCAAGACGCCGAAACGGACTCCAACTGGTTCGCCATCTCGATGATTCCGTTTACTATCGCAATCCTGCGATACGCAGTGGACGTAGACGGCGGCGAGGCAGGCGAACCCGAAGAGATCGCGTTGGGAGACAGGGTTCTCCAGCTACTCGCCATAGCGTGGATCGGAGTGGTTGGTGTCGCTGTCTACCTCGCCTGACCAGCGAGACACGCGAGAAGACACCCCGGCATCGGCGGTCTCGACCAGGGCGGTCTTCTGGGTCGGGACCGTCGTCACCGGTGCCCTGTTTCTGTGGGGTGCCTGGGAACGTCGCTGGATCGCCGACGACGGCCTGATCGTCCTGCGCACCGTCCGCAACCTGTTGGCCGGCAACGGCCCGGTGTTCAATGCGGGCGAGCGGGTCGAGACCAACACCAGCACCATCTGGACGTACCTTGTTTACGCGGGCAGCTGGCTCAGCGACGGCCGGCTCGAGTACGTGGTGCTGACGATCGCGCTCGTGCTGTCCACAGCAGCCGTCGTCATCGCGATGATCGGCACGTTCGCCCTGCGTGGGCGCACCGCTTCACGCACTCTCTTCCTCCCCGCCGGTGTACTCGTGTACATCGCGGTACCGCCGGCCCGTGACTTCGCGACGTCCGGGCTGGAGACCTGCCTGGTCATCTTCTGGCTGGCGGTTTTGTGGCTGCTGATGGTTCGGTGGGGGCAGCGCCGCGGAGGTGGCGTCGAGCTGCTGCTGCTGGCCTTCTTCGCCGGCCTGGGCCCGCTGGTGCGCCCCGAGTTGTCCATCGTGTCGGTTCTGGCACTGGCGATGATCTTCCTCGCCCCGCAGACGTGGTTGTCGAGGCTGCGCGTGTTCGCATTCGCGGGCGCGGTTCCCGTGCTGTACCAAATTTGGCGCATGGGCTACTACGGCCTTCCGTACCCCAACACCGCAGTGTCCAAGGACGCCGGCGGTGCCAAGTGGTCGCAAGGGTGGGCGTATCTGACCAACCTGATGGGACCGTACCTACTGTGGCTCCCGCTGGTGCTGCTCCTGCTCGGTGCCGCCCTGTCGGTGACACGAGTGCGCCCGACGCTGCCCAGAACAGTGGGCGGCCTGCTCGCCGCGTTGCGCACGCCGACCGCTGTCGTCGTATTCGTGCTAGTCAGTGGATTGTTGCTCGCGGTCTACGCAATTCGAGTCGGTGGCGATTTCATGCACGGGCGAACATTGTTGCCCGCCCTGTTCACGCTGCTGTTGCCCATTTCGATATTGCCCGTCGCGCTCCCGCAACGATGGTCCGGTAATCGTGCGACTGCTGTTTTCGTCGCGGATGTATTCGTCTGGGGTGGGATCGTCGTCTGGGCTGTGATTGCGGCGAACACGACGGGAATGCCCCAGGGCTCGATCGTCGGACGAAGCGGAATCGTCGACGAACGAGCGTTCTATTCGCTCAACACCGGGCACGCTCATCCGATCCTGGCGTCGGACTATCTCGACTATCCGCGGATGCGGGCGATGGTTCAGGCGATCGACGACACCCCTGACGGCGGATTGCTGCTGCCGTCCGCGCAATTCACCTACTGGGATGTCGTCCCGCCGCCCCTCCCGATCCCCGAGGGTGGATTCGGTCACACCGTCTACTTCCTCAACCTGGGGATGACGAGCATGAACGTCGGCCTCGACGTGCGGGTCATCGATCAGATGGGGCTGGCGTACCCGTTGGCATCGCACACCGAGCGCCTCGAGAACGGCCGCATCGGTCACGACAAGAACCTCTACCCGGACTGGGTCGTCGCCGATCTGGGACTGGTCGGCATCCATCCCTACCTGCCCTGGTACATGGACGAGGACTGGGTGACCGAAGCTCAGGTGGCGTTGACCTGCCCGGACACCCAGGAAATGCTGACGTCCTACCGAGCACCGTTGACGAAGGATCTGTTCGTCCGGAATGTGAAACGTTCGTTGTTCTATGCCGGTTATCGATTCGACCGGGTGCCGAAATACGAAATACAGCGATGTGATCTTCCGGCACCTGTATTGAAGGCCGATAATTAGCCGACAGAACACGAGCAGATCACCGGGTTGCGCCGATTCGGTCTCGACGCGAAGATGAGCTGTCTCGATCCTGTAACGGACGACGTACTTCGTGCGATAAGTGCGGAGGATATGTATGCGCCAGACCCTGGGTCGGGCGCATACATGATGAACTTGCGAGATCAATCGTTGATTGCGTAACCGATGTGACGAAGCTGCTGAGAGGTCGAGTGCATGCTGGGTAGATGGAAGAGCCGGTCCGGGGACAAGCGAGCGGGCTCCTGGGGTCGCCGCGCCGCAACATCCATGCTGATGGCAGTGGTGCTACCACTGGGCTTGGCCGTGGCGGGCGGTGGCGCAACTGCCAACGCAGCGTTCGACGGCAACGCCATCGACGTCTGGACGGACTCGAGCATGGGCCCGATCAAGAGCCGGGTGTGGCGGGCAGCGGACGGTAACACCAACCGCGTCGTCTACCTGCTCGACGGCCTGCGCGCCACGACGGACATCTCGGGCTGGGAGCACGAGACCGACGCCGGAGCAGTTCTCGCCTCGTGGAACATCAACGTCGTCGAGCCGGTCGGTGGACAGTCGAGCTTCTACTCCGACTGGTACGCACCGTCCAACTTCAACGGTCAGAAGACCACCTACAAGTGGGAAACCTTCCTGACGCAGAACCTCCGCGAGAACCTGCGCGCGAACTACGGCTTCAACCCGAACCGCAACGGTGTCATCGGCATCTCGATGGGCGGCTCCGCAGCCCTCACGCTGGCTGCCTACCACCCGGACCAGTTCAGCTATGCCGGTTCGCTGTCGGGCTACCTGAACATCTCCGCACCCGGCATGCGCGAGGCCATGCGCCTGGCCCTGCTGGACTCCGGCCGCTACAACATCGACGCGATGTGGGGCCCGCCGTGGGATCCGGCATGGCTGCGCAACGACCCGTTCGTCTTCGCGCCGCGCTTGCGTGACAACGGCACGCGCGTGTGGGTCTTCGCAGGCAGCGGTCTGCCCGGCGGTCTCGATCGCCCACAGAGCTTCATCGATTACTACAACACCGCGAACGGTATGGGCCTCGAAGCCATCGCCCTGGCGAACAGCCGTGCCTTCCAGATCCGCATGGCGAGCATCGGTGCCAACAACGTCACGTATGCGTTCCCGGCCGTCGGTACCCACCAGTGGGGCTACTGGGGCGAGCAGATCCGCGTCATGGCACCGGACCTGAGCGCCAACATCGGTAACTGATCCACCCGGCAGCGTTTGCTGTCGCAGTCCCCGCTTTCGGCCCTGTAGTGATATTTCACGACTTTTCAGGGCTGTTCAGCGAGGACCGCGCAGGATAGTCTCCTGTTTCAGAAACTCGCAGAGGCGAAACTGGGACGCTGATCACAGTTTTGCCTTGGAACCGCTCGATGGAATAACCTCCATCGAGCGGTTCGCCTGTTATGCAGCAGAACCTCGACGTTTCGACACACCACAGCTTCACCCCGGCCTCATGGGCCGTCAGTCAGCCCTGTTCGATTGCCGGGGGCCGCTACGACAGCGGAGACCGCGTAGATGAGAGAGAGCACGATTCATGCGATTTGCCGGCCTCAGCAGTAACCCGAAGGCGTCATCACGCTGGCGTCAGCGCCTGCTCGGCGTGGGTGCTGCCGCACTCGTTCTGCCGATCGCAGCCGGTGTCGTCGGCGGCGCAGTCGCAGTCGCTGCCCCCACTGCCGTCGTCCACCAGACCCCGGCCGGTGGCCGCGAGGATCTGATCGTCCCGTCCGAGATGGGTCCGATCAAGGTCCAGGTCCAGTGGGCGGCACGCGGCGGAAACGCTGCTCTCTACCTACTCGACGGCCTGCGTGCCCGCGACGATCGCAACGCCTGGACCTTCGAGACCAACGCGCAGGATCAGTTCGCCAACGACGACGTGACGCTGGTCATGCCCGTCGGCGGACAGTCCAGCTTCTACAGCGACTGGTACACCTCGTCGAACTTCAACGGCCAGGAAGTCACCTACAAGTGGGAGACGTTCCTGACGCAGGAGCTCCCGGCGTTCCTGGAGAACTACGGCGTCTCGCGCAACAACAACGGTGTTCTCGGCCTGTCGATGGGTGGTTCGGCTGCCCTGACGCTCGCCGCGTACCACCGCGACCAGTTCAAGTTCGCCGGCTCGCTCTCGGGTTACCTGAACATCTCGGCCCCGGGCATGCGTGAGGCGATTCGTATCGCGATGCTCGATGCCGGACGCTTCAACGTCGACTCCATGTGGGGACCGCCCTGGAACCCGGCGTGGCTGCGCAACGACCCGTTCGTCTTCGCACCCAGGTTGCAGGGTCTGTCGCTGTACATCTCCGCAGCCAGCGGCCTGCCCGGTCAGTTCGATCACCCGGCCGCGCCGATCGATTTCTACAACACCGCCAACGGCATGGCGCTCGAGGCACTCTCGCTCGCCAACACCCGTGCATTCCAGATCCGCATGGGCACCCTCGGTATCCCGGCAACCTACAGCTTCCCGGCCAACGGAATTCACGCCTGGCCGTACTGGGGTGCCGAGCTGTGGAAGGCACGCACCCAGATCCTGGACGCGCTGAACGCCTGATTCGGTTCCGTAACGTGCTCTCCGACAATGCCGCCCCACGCTCTCGCGTCGGGCGGCATTGTCGGTTCGAGCGCCGGCTCTCCGAGCCTCCCCAATTCACATTCGCACCACCAGTCACAGCGAGTCTGCTGTTCGTGGCCATTGGGCACGTGTAGAAAGACATACGAAGCATGTCTCGAGACGAGACCTTCGGTCGTCACAGGAAAGAGAGTCACCATCATGCGCACTGGGCTTGTTCGGTTCGGTCGTACCCCATCGGCCGGCACACGGGCTCGGCGAGCGGCAGCAGCAGTGACTGTCGCCTCCGCGCTGATGATTCCCTTCGCGACGACGACGCTGGCCACTGCAGCCCCGGTTGCTCATGCCGCCCCGATGGCGCAGACCGGCCCCGCCTACACCCAGACCGGTGGAGCAACCGTCACCTCGGTGGACTGGCTCTCCGATCGCCGCGTCGCGCTGTGGATCCAGTCGCCCTCGATGGGAACGCCCATCCAGGTGCAGCTGCTGCTCGCGCGTGACTGGAACATCAACCCGCAGGCCACGTTCCCGCAGGTGTACATGTTGGACGGCCTCCGGGCGACCGACCAGGAGAACGGCTGGACGGCCGAGACCGACGCCGAGGCCTACTTCGCCGACAAGAACGTCAACGTCGTGCTGCCGATCGGCGGACAGTCCAGCTTCTACTCCGACTGGGTCGATCAGGACAACGGCAAGAACTACCAGTGGGAGACGTTCCTGACCAAGGAGCTGCCGCCCATCCTGGCCAAGGACTGGCGCAGTACCGACAACCGCGGCGTCGTCGGGTTGTCGATGGGTGGCACGTCCGCGATGTTCCTCGCGGCCCGCAACCCCGGCTTCTTCAAGTTCGCCGGTTCGCTGTCGGGCATCCTGACCACCACCTCGCTCGGCATGCCGCAGGCCATCCAGTACGCGATGACCGACGCCGGCGGCTACAACTCCAAGGCCATGTGGGGCGCACCGTCCAACTCGCTGTGGGCTCAGCACGATCCGTACCTGCTGGCCGACAAGCTCAAGGGCGTCAGCCTCTACATCTCGAGCGGCAACGGCTCGACCGGCCCGTACGATCAGCCGTCGCCGATTCCGGGCGTCAGCACCAACTACGCGGGCATGGGCCTCGAGATCCTCTCGCGACTCACCTCGCAGACCTTCGCCACCAAGCTCAACCAGCTCGGAATCCCCGCGCAGGTCAACTACCGCCCGTCGGGCACGCACTCGTGGCCGTACTGGCAGTTCGAGCTGCACCAGCTGTGGCCGCAGCTCGCTACGGCACTCGGCGTCGAGGTCGACAAGCCCGCCTGCAGTGTCGCGGGCATGATCGGCAATGCGAGCGGCGCGAACTCGTGGCTGGGTCCCTGCCTCACCGCGGAGTACAACGTCGCCGGTGGTCGAGCTCAGGACTTCACGTTCGGTCGGGTCTTCTTCACTCCCGGCACCGGGGCGCAGGTGGTTGCCGGCGCTATCGGCGGCATCTACCAGGGCAACAAGGGCCCCGAGGGTGCGCTCGGCTTCCCGAAGACCGGCGAGATCGCCACTCCCGACGGCCGCGGCCGCTTCAACGCCTTCCAGAACGGCATGGTCTACTTCACGCCGCAGACCGGAGCCCATGTGGTCAAGGGTGCCGTGCTCGACGAGTGGGCAGCCCAGGGGTACGAGGGCGGTCCTCTCGGATACCCGGTGCTCGACGAGGTGGCAACACCCAACAAGCCCGGCTCGGTGCAGGGCTTCGAGATCGGCGCGATCTACACCTCTCCCGACGCGGGCGTGCATTCTGTGCAGGGCATGATTCTCGGCAAGTACGGTGAATTGGGTTGGGAGAGTGGACCTCTCGGGTTCCCCAAGTCCAACGAGATCGGCCCCATCCGGGACGGCGGACGGTTCAATCAGTTCGAGACCGGCAACATCTACTGGAGCCCGGTCAGCGGAGCCTGGTCCATGCCGTACGGCCCGATCTTCGACGCCTGGGGATCGGTGGGCTACGAAGGTGGCCGCCTCGGCTACCCCACCAGCGATCAGTTCGACATCGACGGTGGCGGTAAGCAACAGAACTTCCAGTTCGGCATCATCACCGTCAAGGACGGCAAGGCCACGATCGCTCCGTGACCGGAGGCAGTCACGGCTTCAGAGTTCTCTCAGAGCGTGGCTGTACTCTCGCCTGCGACCCGACGACCGAAGGATTTCGATCGATGACGCGTAACTCTCTGGCCAGAACTCTGTCACTCGGCGTGCTCGCCGTGGCGGCGAGCTCGATGCTGGTGGCGTGTGGAAGTGACGACTCGACGGCCACCGGCGCGCCGACCAGCACCACCACGGCAGCTGCGACGACGACCGAGGCGAGTTCGTCGACGTCGGCGGCCGAGAGCACCACCACTACTGTCGCTCCGACCACCAGCCCGGGCGAGGCGGCGACGGCACCGCCGGAGCAACCCCAGGCCGTGCCGGACGACTTCCCGGGGCCGACGGAGAGCCAGATCGACAACCGTGGCCAGCGTTTCCTCGACGAGCTGAAGAGCAAGGGCGTCACTCCGGCGGGCAACGGCGACATCGCGGTGTCGACGGCCAACTACATCTGTGCCGCGCAGGCGCAGGGCGTCGCAGCCGACGAAATCACGACCTACGTCACCGCGAACGTCGGCGTCGAGGCGAGTGCAGCCGGAACGCAGATGAACGAGACGCAGGCCCAGCAGGCAGCCCAGACCTACATCGCCGCCGCGCAGGCGACGTACTGCACGCCGTAGTTCGCGCTGATGGCCAAACGTAAACGCAGAGTTCTGCCGGTGATCGCCTTCGCGGTGATCATCGGGCTCGTCATCGTGGCCCTGTGGTACCTCCTCGCCGGGCGTCTCGGACCCGGACCGGGACCGGTGCCGCCGCCGGGGCCCGAGCAGCCGACCTCACAACCGGCGGACTGCCCGGACGTCCAGGTCATTGCCATCCCCGGTACGTGGGAGTCGTCGTCGACCGACGACCCGTACAACCCGACCGCCAATCCGGTGTCGCTGATGCTCAACGTCACCCGGCCGCTGCAGGAGCAGTTCCCCGGATCTCGCGCGGACGTCTACACGGTTCCCTACGTCGCACAGTTCTCGAACCCCATCGCGCTGCCGCCGGACGGCCAACAGTCCTACAACAACAGCCGCACCGAGGGCAAAAATGTTGCGGTGCAGAAGATGTCGGACGTCGCAGCGCGGTGCCCACTGACCAACTTCGTCATGGCCGGCTTCTCTCAGGGAGCAGTCATCTCCGGCGACATCGCGGCCGACATCGGCGCGGGTAACGGACCCATCTCCGCCGATCGTGTCCTCGGCGTCACCCTCATCGCCGACGGCCGCCGCGACGGAGTGTCGGGTACCGACGTGCCGGGACCGCTCGACGGCGTCGGAGCCGAGGTCGCCCTCGGGGGACTCGACCTCCCCGGCATCACCATGACGGGGCGTCGGGACGGCGGATTCGGCGCGCTCGACGACCGGACCAATCAGATCTGTGCACCCGGCGACCTGATCTGTGCGTCCCCGTCCGATGGACTGTCGCTGCGCAACATTCCGCAGAGCATCCAAATTCTGATCGGGGCGGCGGGCAATCCGGTGCACGCGTCGTACAACAGTTTCGTCGTCGACGGTTCCGGCACGACGGCCACCCAGTGGACGGCGGCGTGGGCGGCCGATCTGATCGAGAATGCGCCGACGCCTCCGCACTCGTGATCGGGTCGTGTGGACGACGGCGTGATCGGGGTCGTGGGTAGCGCAGTGACCGGTGTCATGGATAACGGACAGGTCACAACGCGGCGTGTCGCCAACTGGTGCAGGGCACAAACCTGTGGTCTGCGACCCCCAGTCGGTGGGATCCGCTCCCGCGAGCGGCTAGAGTGACGCCTTGGACCTGCGCGGATCGGCCCCGGCCGACTGCCCCGCACGGTGTGCCCAGACCCCCGGTACCGACCACCTCAGACCCCAGGTGCCGGCCGCTCCAGACCCCAGAGGAGAGCAATAGATGAGTTCCGCCGAGGCCGCGACCCCCGGGCCGCGCAAATTCCGCTTCGCTGCAGGCGGAGAGGGAAACGCGGAGGAGGGCGGGGCTCGGAAGTTCATCAAGCTGGCTCAGCAGGCCGAGGAACTGGGTTACGACAGCTTCATGATCCCCGATCATCTCGGTAATCAGGTCGGGCCGATCGCGGCGCTCGGAGCTCTCGCCGTCGCCACCGACAAGATTCGGCTCGGCACGGCGGTGCTCGCCAACGGCTTCCGCCATCCCGCGGTGCTCGCCAAGGACGCGGCGACCATCGATGTGCTCTCCGGCGGACGGCTCGAACTCGGACTCGGCGCGGGCTGGATGCGCGAGGAATACGACAAGGCCGGCATCACCTACGACCGTCCCGGCGTCCGCATCGAGAAGCTCGCGGAGACCCTCGACATTCTCGACGTGTTGCTGCGCGGCCAGGAATGCAACTACGAGGGCAAGCACTACACGATCACCGGTCTCAAAGGCAGCCCTCGTCCGCGTCAGGGACCGCGTCCGCCGATCTGCATCGGCGGCGGCGGCCCCAAGATGCTCGCGCTGGCGGCCAAGCACGCCGACATCATCTCCGTGGTGCCGAGCACCTCGAAGGAAGGCAAGTTGCTGCTGTCGGGCATGACCATCGAGAAGACTCTCGAGCGCGTCGAGCTCATCCGGGCTGCCGCAGGGGATCGGTTCGACGACATCGAGCTGAACTGGGCCATCACCACCATCGTGGTCACCGACGATCGCGAGCAGATGGCCGAGATGGCATTGGCCGCGCTGGACAACGGTTATCCGCCCAACGTGGACGTCGACGTCAAGCTCACGGTCGACGACATTCTGTCGTCGCCGTACCTCGCCTTCGGAACGTACGAGGAAATCGCCGATCAGATCCGTAACGTTCGCGCGCGGACGACGATGTCCTATGTCGGGGTTTTCCCCACACAAATGGAAGCATTCGCTCCGGTTGTCGACTTGCTGAAAGGCGAGTGACGCAGGCGCGTGTCGGTAGCATGGAGTCGGCCTCGAGGTCGACCGAAACCGCCACCGCTGGAGTTACCACTTAGTAACATAAAACGCTGTTCGGGGTCTGCATCGATGAACGTCGTCAATGCAAGGCCAGGTCACGCACGATGTGTGGCAGCGATTCGTGTCGGAGGAGATTGAAGCAAATGAGCCACACGTTCGATGATTTCATCGATGAGAACGGCCACATCACCATCGGTGAAGGGCAGACACTCGTCCGCCACGTCGAGGCGAACGTCGAAGAGAACGCCGACACGCTCGCGTACCGGTTCATGGACTACTCCCGGGAACGGGACGGTGAAGCGCACGAGTTGACCTGGTCACAGTTCGGCAAGCGGCTGCGCGCTGTCGCCGCCCGTCTGCAGCAGGTCACCGAGCCCGGTGACCGCGTGGCGATCCTCGCTCCCCAGGGCCTCGAGTACGTCATCGCGTTCTTCGGTGCGATCTACGCGGGCACCATCGCGGTGCCGTTGTTCGATCCCGACGAGCCCGGCCACACCGACCGCCTGCATGCCGTCCTCGGCGACTGCAAGCCCAGCGCGATCCTCACCGCCAGCAACTCCGCGGCGGGCGTTCGGGCGTTCTTCCGCGCGCTCCCCGCTGCCGAGCGGCCCCGCATCATCGCCGTCGACGCCGTTCCCGACAGCGTCGGCGAGACGTGGGTCGAGCCCAAGGCAGGGTTGGACGACATCGCCTACCTGCAGTACACGTCCGGTTCGACGCGAACCCCGGCCGGCGTCGAGATCACGCACCGCGCGGTCGGCGTCAACGCGCTGCAGATGGTCGACAGCATGGAGATCAACTACGACTCGCGCGGCGTCACTTGGCTGCCGATGTTCCACGACATGGGTCTGCTCACCGTCATCCTCCCGGCCCTCGGTGGCAAATACATCACGATCATGAGCCCGCGCGCGTTCGTGCAGCGGCCGTGGCGCTGGATCAAGGAACTCGCCGCTGTCTCCGACGGAGCAGGCACGTTCGCCGCGGCACCGAACTTCGCGTTCGAGCACGCCGCCCAGCGCGGACTGCCCAAGAACGGTGAAAGTCTCGACCTGTCGAACGTCATCGGCCTGATCAACGGCAGCGAGCCCGTCACCACGTCGTCGATGAAGAAGTTCAACGAGGCCTTCGGCCCGTACGGTCTGCCGAAGTCCGCGATCAAGCCGTCGTACGGCATGGCCGAGGCCACGCTGTTCGTCTCGACGAGCAAGCACGCCGACGAGGCCAAGGTCGTCTACGTCGACCGTGTCGAGCTGAACGCAGGCAACTTCGTCGTCGTCACACCCGACGCTCCCGGAGCCATCCCGCAGGTATCGACCGGAACCGTCGCCCGGAGTCAGTGGGCCGCGATCGTCGACTCCGAAACCGCCACCGAGGTGCCCGACGAACACGTCGGCGAGATCTGGCTGCACGGCGAGAACATCGGCAAGGGCTACTGGGGTCGCGAGACCGAGACCAGCGAAACCTTCCACAACAAGCTCGTCCACCGCGTCGCCGACGGGTCGCACGCCACCGGTGCCCCCGAGGGCGCCAACTGGATGCGCACCGGAGACTTCGGCGTCTATCACGACGGCGAGCTCTACATCACCGGCCGCGTGAAGGACCTCGTCATCGTCGACGGCCGCAATCACTACCCCCAGGACATCGAGTTCTCGGCGCAGGAAGCAAGCAAGGCTCTGCGGCCGGGCTTCGTGGCAGCGTTCGCGGTGCCGCTCAACCAGCTTCCCGACGTCGTGTTCGAGTTCAGTGGTGCCGCGTTGACCAAGGATTCGGACGACAGCTCCGAGCAGCTCGTCATCGTTGCCGAGCGCGCTCCCGGCTCGGGCAAGGCGGACCCGGCTCCGATCGCCGACGAGGTGCGCACCGCAGTCTCGGCGCGGCACGGCGTCACGGTCCGCGACGTCCTGCTCGTCCCGGCCGGTTCCATCCCGCGTACGTCGAGCGGCAAGATCGCCCGACGCGCGTGCAAGGCCGCCTACATCGAGGGCACCCTGCGCGGCGGTTACCAGCAGACGGCATTCCCGGACGCCGAACTACCCGACTGATCTCTGGGCCTCCCGTTCCTTCGATACATAGCTTGGTGAGTAATGGCTGAACAAGAGACAGACAAGATTCAGAGTGCCGACGGGACGGACCTCACGGTCGCCCAACTGCGGGATTGGCTACGCAACTGGGTTGCAGACGCGACGGGTCAACCCGCGTCGGCCATCTCCGACGACCGTCCGATGGAGGAATTCGGTCTGTCCTCTCGCGATGCCGTCGCACTGAGCGGTGAGATCGAGGAGCTGGTGGGGGTCACGCTGACCGCGACCGTCGTCTACCAGCACCCCACCATCGCGTCTCTGGCCAAGATCATCATCGAGGGCGAACCCGACGAGCCGGTGGGTACCGTCGACGACGCGTTCTACACCAGCGGAGTGCAGTCGGGCGACGCCCACGACATCGCGATCGTCGGACTGTCGTCCCGTTTCCCCGGCACCGGTCACACCCCCGAGGAGATGTGGTCGCTGCTCATCGAGGGCCGCGACGGCATCACCGACCTGCCCGAGGGCCGGTGGAAGGAATTCACCTCCGACCCCGTCATCGCCGCAGCCGTCGACGCGACGGTCACCAAGGGTGGCTACCTCGACGACGTCAAGACCTTCGACGCCGAGTTCTTCGCGATGTCGCCCAACGAGGTCGTCAACGTCGACCCGCAGCAGCGCCTCGCGCTGGAACTGACCTGGGAAGCGCTCGAGCACGCGCACATCCCGGCCAGCTCGGTCAAGGGCAGCCAGGTCGGCGTCTTCATCGGCAGCTCGTCCAACGACTACCAGCTCATCGCCGTCAGCGACCCGGCCGTCCACCCCTACGCACTCACCGGCACCTCCACCGCCATCGTCGCCAACCGCGTGTCGTATTTCTACGACTTCCGCGGGCCGTCGATCGCCGTCGACACCGCCTGCTCGTCCTCGCTGGTTGCTGTGCACCAGGCAGTGCGCAGCCTGCGTACCGGCGAATCCGATCTGGCCGTGGCGGGTGGCGTCAACATGCTGCTCGCGCCGCCGATCACCGTGGGCTTCGGCCAGACCGGTGTGCTCGCTCCCGACGGTCGGATCAAGGCGTTCTCGTCCGACGCCAACGGCATGATTCGCTCCGAGGGCGGCGGACTCGTCGTGCTCAAGCGACTCGAGGACGCCGAGCGAGACGGCGATCAGGTGCTCGCCGTCATCGCCGGATCCGCCATCAACCAGGACGGCCGCTCCAACGGACTCCTCGCGCCGAACCCCGACGCACAGGCCGACGCACTCCGATTCGCATACCGCGACGCCGGCATCAACCCGTCGGGCGTGGACTACATCGAAGCGCACGGCACCGGAACCATCCTGGGCGATCCCATCGAGGCCGACGCGCTGGGCCGAGTGGTCGGTCGTGGCCGCGACGCGGACAAGCCGGCACTGCTCGGCTCGGCGAAGACCAACTTCGGACACCTCGAATCTGCCGCAGGCGCAGCAGGTTTGATCAAAGTCGTGCTGGCGATGCAGGAGAACAAACTCCCGGCGTCACTGAACTACGTGGGCCCCAACCCGTACATCGACTTCGACAAGGCGCACCTGAAGGTCATCCCGGAGGCCACCGACTGGCCGCGGTACACCGGCAAGGCCGTCGCCGGCATCTCCGGTTTCGGCTTCGGCGGCACCAACGCCCACGTCGTCGTACGCGAGTACGTACCGGGTGAGACCTCGGCCGAATTCGACCCCGCTGCCGTGGATCCCGAAGCCGCGATGGTGGAGGGCGTCTACGAGGAGCAGCTCGATGCCGAGACGACCAGCCCGGTCGCCGAGGCCGAGACCATCCTGGCGGAGTCCGACAGTGTTCCGGAGACAGTGATTCTCGCGGTGTCTGCGGCGTTGCCGTCGCGGCGTAAGCGCGCGGCGTCGGAACTGGCCGACTGGCTCGAGACCGAAGAGGGCAGCACCACGCCTCTCGTCGATGTCGGCCGCACGTTGGCTCGGCGTAACCACGGGCGTTCGCGCGCAGTGGTTCTCGCGTCCACCACGGCCGAGGCCATCGCCGGATTGCGCGCCATCGCGGCGGGCAAGCCCGGACCGGGCGTGTTCTCCGCGGACTCGCCCGCGTCCAACGGCGCAGTGTGGGTGTTCTCCGGATTCGGCTCGCAGCACCGCAAGATGGCATCGCGGCTGTACCGAACCAACGCCGTGTTCGCCGCCGAGGTGGACAAGGTGGACGAGCTGCTCGTCGACGAAGCCGGCTACTCCATCCGCGAGATCATCCTCGACGATTCGCAGACCTACGAGTTCGAGAACTCCCAGGTCGCCATCTTCGTCATCCAGATCGCTTTGGCCGCAACGCTTCGCGCACACGGTGCCGAGCCGTCGGCCGTCATCGGCCACTCGATGGGTGAGGTCGCGGCAGCGTACGTCGCGGGAGGCCTGAACCTCGAAGACGCCGTCCGCATCATCTACGCCCGCTCGCGGCTGCTGGCCGAGGGCCAGGACGGCCTCGGTGCCGCCTCTCAGGGTGCCATGGCACTCGTCGAGTACACCCCCGACGAGGTCAAGACCCTCACCGATCAGTTCCCGAACGTGGAGCCCTGCGTGTACGCCGCGCCGACGCACACCACGGTCGGCGGACCCCGCGCCGAGGTCGAAGCCCTCGTCGAAATGGCCGAGGCCGCAGGCAAAATGGCCCGTCTGCTCGACGTCAAGGGAGCCGGCCACACCGCAGCAGTGGATGTACTGCTCGGTGAGCTCGCCGCCGAGCTCGCCGGAATCGAACCGAGCAAGCTCACCGCCGGGGTCTACTCCTCGGTCGATCGTGAGGCGCACTACCGCGTCGGACATGCGGCGATTCACGGCGTCGACTACTGGACCAAGGGAATGCGTCACCCGGTCTGGTTCACCCAGGCCGTCAATGTTGCTGTGGGAGACGGGCACACGACGTTCGTCGAGCTCGCCCCCAACCCCGTCGCACTGATGTCGGTTGCCGCTACCGCGTGGGCTGCCGGCCTGGCCGACGCCACGTTGATTCCGACGCTCAAGCGCAAAGAAGACGAGGCAGACACGTTCCTCGCCGCCCTGGCGCAGTTGTACGTGCACGGTCACGCGCTGGAACTGGCGACGCTGTTCGAGTCGGGTCCGTATGCTGCAATTCCGCGAACTGCGTACTTGCGCAAGGAGTTCTGGCTCAACTCGCAGGTCAGCTCCAGCGGTAACTCTCGCGTCCCCGGTGCCCGGGTGGCGTTGCCGGACGGCCGCCACGTGTGGGAAGTTCAGGCCTCGGCCGTCTCGGGATTCGATGCGTTGGTCACCGCCGCTGCCTCGCAGGTGTTCTCCGATGTGGCGCTGGGTGCTTCGGTCTCGCATGCATCGGTGCCCGCGGCCGGCACGGTCGTCACCACATTGACCTCGCACCTAGGTGGTGCGTCGGTCCAGGTCCATGCACACGAGGGCTCGGCGTTCACCCTGCTGCACGAGGCTGTCGTCACCTCGGGTGATGCTCGTCCGGAACCTGTTGTGGCGGTAGAAGAGCGATCCTCGTCTCCGATGGAAGAGTTGCCCGAGGTCGTCGAGACGTTCGGTGACCGCTGGGATCCCAACGGCAATCAGAAGCTCGAAGATCGGCTGGCGATCATCGTCGCCGAGTCGATGGGCTACGCACCCGAGGACTTGCCTCCCGAGGTGCCGCTGATCGAACTGGGGCTCGATTCGCTCAGCGCCGTTCGGATCAAGAACCGCGTCGAGTACGAATTCGACATTCCCACAGTGCAATTGCAGGCCGTGCGTGATGCGAACCTGCGTGAGGTGGAGAAGTACCTGCGCTACGCGATCGAGAACCGCGACGAGGTGCAGGCGCTGGCAGACAAGCAGGCCGCCGAAAAGGCTGCAGAGCAGGCTGCCGAGAGTGGCGCGACTGCACGCGACGCAGCCCTGGAGACGGCCGTCGCCGCACCGGAGACCGCGGTGCCGAGTGCGGAATACCAACCCGCACCGGTGGTCGCAGCGCAGACCGACCTGGGCGGCAAGGAAGCGTTCGCCGAGGCCGCCGGATCCGATGTGCCCCCACGTGACAACGCCGAGCGGATGACGTTCGCAACGTGGGCAGTGGTGACGAAGGAATCGGCCAAGGGCATCTTCAACACCCTGCCGATCCTCGACGACGAGACGGCCGAGAAGTTGGCCGCTCGCCTGACCGAGCGGGCCGACGGCGAGATCACTTTCGACGACGTACTGGACTCGGAGACCATCGAGCAGCTCGCCGACAAGGTACGCCCGCATCTCGAGGACGGCGAGATCGACGGTGTCGTGCGCAATCTTCGGGCCCGTCCCGAGGGCTCTACGGCCACACCGGTGTTCGCGTTCCACTCGGCCGGTAGCTCCACCGTCGCCTACGAGCCGTTGCTGCGGAAGTTGCCGGCAGGCACGCCCATGTACGGCCTCGAACGCGTCGAAGGACCCATTGCCAAGCGCGCCGCGGAGTACGTGCCGTTGATCAAGGCGATCCAGCCCGAGGGACCGTACGTGTTCGTCGGATGGTCGCTCGGCGGCATCCTCGCCTACGAGGTGGCGCGTCAGATGGAAGAGGAAGGCATCGAGGTCGCCTACGTGGGGCTGCTCGATACCGTCATGCCCGGCACCAAGATCCCCGATACCAAGGACGAAGTCCACAAGCGGTGGGAGCGGTACGCGGCGTTCGCGAAGAAGACGTACAACGTCGACTACCCGATCCCGTACGACAAGTTGGTCGACTCCGACGACGAGGGCCAGATCCGGATCATCACCGATCTCGTCAAGCTCAGTGGAGCAAAGATTCCCGGCGGCATCATCGAGCATCAGCGGACGTCGTGGCTCGACAATCGGGCTATCCAGACAGCCGAGCTCAAGGAGTACGGCGGGCACGTCACGCTGTACCTCGCCGACAAGTACCACGACGACGCGATCGCCCTCGAGCCCGCATACGCCACCCGCGAAGAGCACGGTGGTTGGGGACCGGTGGTCAAGGACCTCGAGATCGTCTACGTCGGAGGCGACCACCTCGCGGTCGTCGACGAGCCGTACATTGGAAAAATTGCGGCCCATCTGTCGAAGACGCTCGAGAACATCGAGTCTGCAAGAACCGGAGCGTAGATTTTGAGTGGCACCACTGCGGAGAAGCTGGCCGAGCTACGGGCGAGGCTGGAGCTGGCCAAGGAACCGGCCGGCGAGATCGGCATCGCCAAGCGCGCCAAGAAGGGGATTCCCAGCGCCCGAGATCGCGTGAACTCGCTGCTCGACCCCGGCAGTTTCGTCGAGATCGGCGCGCTGGTGAAGGCCCCGAACGATCCGGGTGCCCTCTACAGCGACGGCGTCGTCACCGGGCACGGAACCGTCGACGGCCGTCCGATCGCAGTGTTCTCGCACGATCAGACCGTATTCGGCGGAACCGTCGGCGAGATGTTCGGCCGCAAGGTCGCCGGCATCATGGACTTCGCGATCAAGATGGGCTGCCCGGTCGTCGGCATCAACGACTCCGGTGGAGCTCGCGTGCAGGACGCCGTCACCTCCCTCGCGTGGTACGCCGAACTGGGTCGACGCCACGAGGCGCTCTCCGGCCTGTGCCCGCAGATCTCGCTGATCCTCGGTAAATGCGCCGGTGGCGCGGTGTACGCACCGATCAACACCGACATCGTCGTCGCCACCGAAGAGGCGTACATGTTCGTCACCGGGCCGGACGTCATCAAGTCCGTCACCGGCGAGGACGTCAGCCTCGACGAACTCGGCAGTGCCCGCGTCCAGGCCATCAACGGCAACGTGCACCACGTCGCTGCCGACGAGAAGGCCGCATTCGACTGGATTCGGAACTACCTGAGCTACCTGCCGTCGAGCTGCCAGGAAGAGGCACCGGTGATCAACCCGGGACTCGAGCCGGAGATCACCGAATCCGATCGCACGCTCGACTCGTTCATGCCCGACGCCGACAACGCCGGTTACGACATGCACGACATCATCCTGCGCATCTTCGACGACGGCGAGTTCCACGAGCTCGCCGCCCAGACTGCACAGAACGTCATCACCGGCTTCGCCCGCGTCGACGGTCGGCCGGTGGGAATCGTCGCCAATCAGCCGATGCACCTGTCCGGGGCACTCGACGCCAAGGCAGCGGACAAATGTGCGCGGTTCATCCGCCTCAGCGATGCCTACAACATTCCGATCATCTTCCTCGTCGACACACCCGGCTTCCTGCCCGGCGTTGACCAGGAAACCCTCGGCGTCATCCATCGCGGTGGCCGCTTCATCTTCTCGTTCGTCGAAGCGACGGTGCCGAAACTGACTGTCGTCATTCGTAAGTCGTACGGCGGCGGATACGCGGTGATGGGCTCGAAGCAGCTCGGATCCGATATCAACCTCGCCTGGCCGACCGCCCGCATCGCCGTCATGGGTGCCGAAGGTGCCATCAACATCATGAGTCGCAAGCAACTCGCCGAGGCAGGCGAAAATGCTCCGGCACTGCGCAAGCAACTGATCAACTTCTACAACGAGCATGTCGCAACACCGTGGATCGCCGCCGAACGTGGCTACATCGACGCCGTCATCGAGCCCTCGCAGACGCGCCTCGAAATTCGCAAGGCCTTGCACATCCTGAAAGACAAGGAAGTGCACAAGAGTCCGCGTAAGCACTCTTTGCTCCCGATCTAGCCACGCGCGCCGGTCCTGCGTCGGGGTCGCTTCGCTCCCTTTTGGATCAATGTGGGTTTCAGTCGCTCTGACTGCAACAAAGCCGCATTCATTCGTCGGTCTCCCCGAGCCAGTAGCGAATGAATGCGGCTTTGTTGCAGTTGAAGTGCTTGCAAGAGACATTCATCCGGTCGACGTCGCGCTCCGTCGAAGAACGAGGTTCGGACGGGGCCGCGCCAGAGCCTGTTGATAGCCGGCCCGAAGATCCGCGAGCACGCGCTGGGGGTCGTCCCGGATGTCCTGCGGCAGATGTGACACCACGATCGCGCCGTGGCGTTGCAGGAGAGCTCGGCGAGCCATCGTGTTCGCATGATCGATCGGCGTGAGGTGATGAGCGAGGGAGTCGATCTCCCACCCGAAGCAAACTGTGTCGAGGAAGCCGTCGGGGCTACCGAGGAATGTACCGTCCGAGGTGAACAGCCGGGCATTGTGAATCATTGGTGGGAGTCCGCTCGATCGGTAGAGCCGTTGAGCGTCCGCCTCGGCGACGGAGTGAGCGTTTCCTTCCAGATCCCTGATAGCCAACCGTGTCGATGCGCTGTAGCGTCTCGGCCCCTCCGCCAATTCGATTGCCAGCTCTTCGAGTGATGCCGCACCCCGTCTGATGATCTCCGCAATCAGAGCCGTGCACTGAGATCGTCCGCGTAGTGCGCGGGTCGCGTCGACGACACTCCGGGATACCGGAGCGCAGCGCGGACCGTGGTCGAACACGGCTTCGGGCATGCGCCAGGTGCGTTCGGATCGGACGAATTTGACGGATGCTCGCTGCATCTCGTTCGGGACGAGAATGTGAACTTCATTCGACGGTGGATTCGGCCCCAAGCCATGCACACTCAATGCCGCGTTCCCAGTGAGGATGCTGTGTGGACCGCCGTACGCCAGGGCAGCAGCCATTCGCTGTCGGTGAGATGGGAAGCCGTTGTGCAGCAGCACCACCCCTGGGAGCAAGTGCTGCCAAGGTCCGCCGGCTGCGCATCGGCCGGCTACCGTCCCGTCCGCGACACCGGCCGAGCGAAGCTGTGCCCTTGTCACGACGCCGTGATCGGCGACGTCCTCGAGCATCGATAGGTCTGTGGCCCAAACTCCCCGTTTCATGCCTCGACTGTCGAACGCGACACTGACAATTCGACGTCGAAAACGGCCGTTCAGGGGATCCCTGTGGATGGTCGACGAGGTTGTGCACAAATGTCTCGAGGGCGTGTCTTGTGCACCGAAGACTGTCGGGGGTCGGTGGTAAGCCCCCGCTCCATCGATCGTGTGACGAACCCCGCTCCATCGGCCGTACGCCAACCCCCGTCCGAATGAATGCGGGATTCAGTCAGTCAGAGTGCAACAAAGGGACATTGATCCCAAAAAGGAGCGGGCGACACCACGCGGAGGGGCGGGTGAGGCTGGGTGAGGCTGGGTGGACTATTTCTCGAAGACTCGCAGCTTTCCGTCTTCGTAGAATCCCGATCGCGTGGTTTCTCCGGTTTGCAGGTCGGCGGGCACGGCGTTGGGGTAGTACTGCTCGTAGCGCTCCAGTGAGCCCCAGTCCCTGGCCCAGTCGTTTTTGAGGTAGGTGGGGACGGCAACAGGCTTGGCGAGTAGTTCGGACCATCCGAGCGGTCCGCCGTTCTCGCCGGATTGCCAGGTGTCGGTGGAGCTGACGGCCAGTGGGCGGTCGGGGAGGATACGGTAGCCCGGTACCTCGGCGACGCCGAAGCGGTGGTCGAACGGCCGTTGGCACGGGAACTGGAGTCCGACAGCCCAGTCGAGCAGAACGGGCTGCTCACTGCCGATCATGGTGTTCAGATTCTCCATCACCGGTACTCGCGGCGGGGTGAATGCGAGCCACTGGTCGCCGGTGAGGTTGGGGTCGTTGGCGACGATGCGGACGGCGTCGGCGTCGGGTGCGATGTCTGCCAACGGAACTCGCAGGTTGCGCCACGAGGGTGCGGGTCCGATGTCCCGAGGTAGGTAGGTGCCCTGCGCCTGGACGCTTCCGTCGGGCTGACGCTTGCCGTATTCGAGCAGCAACGACTGGCCGTAGGTGAGGGCACCGGTGTCGTCGTAGGACCAGATACGTCCGGCTGCGGAGAACACGACGAGTGGTGCGTCGTCGCTGCGGGCGGGTAGCTGGTACCAGCTCGAGGTGGCCTCGGCCGGTTCCTGGATTCCTTCTTGGTAGGAGCCGAGGACAGGTGTGGTGGCGGGGTCGAGTCCGAAGGGCAGGGCGGCGGTGGAGCCGTTGACGCCCAGTGCGCCGGTGCCTCCTGCTGTGCCCGAGCTCTGGCCTTCCTCGAAGGCGGGGCCGACGGCTTGTTGGTCGGTATTGCCCTGTCCTGGTTTGACTTCCACGGCGTCGGCGCTGAGGTCGCTGGGGATTCCGTTGGCGGTGAAGTTGCGCAGGGTGTCGCTGGCTCCGCCGAGGGGGCCTGCGACGGGATCGAATTCACCTGGGAGGGGGCTCAGTACATCAGCGTTGGGATCGGCTTCGACGAGCACGTCGTTGGCGAGTCCGCAAGAATTGCCCAGTACCGATTGCACATTGGAGCGCGCGAGCGAGTAGGCGGGATATTGGGAGACGGCACCCTTGACGAGGGAGAGGACCTCGAACAGGACCATGATTCCGGCGATGACGGTCAGTGGTGCGGCAGCGAACTTGCGAATGCGTCTACCGCGGGCCGACGTCGGTTTCGGTTGTGGCGGTGCGTATCCCTCACGTAGATATTGGAATGCCGCGACGGCGAGAACCAGTCCGAAGAGGACGAGGAACAGCGAGCCGGATTCGTTGCCGCCGAGCGAGACCGTTTTGTCGAACCACGGCACGCCGTAGCTCGAGACGTACCAGTAGCCGTTGATGCCCGAGAACGACAGTGCCAGAACGAACATCAGGCCGGCCGTGAACAGGGATCGATTCCGGCGTGAGCGCAGTGCGCTGGCCGAGACGGCCACTGCGGTCAGGGCAGCGAGCCCACCGGCGATTCCGGCGTAGGAACCGAAGTGGTGAGTCCACTTGGTGGGGTTGAACATCATGAAGAAGATGGTTCCGAGGACGACGCCGAGCAGTCGCCAGGCAGGCCCGTTCGCGATGCCGGGAATGCGTCGGCGGCGCAGGAGCACGAACAGTGTGGTGAACAGGCACAGGAGCATCGCGAGGAACGCGAAGCGGCGGGCCACGGAACCGTCGACGGTCTGGACGAAGAGGTAGTAGTACCGCAGGAAGTCTTGGTACCAAGCCTCGTTGGGGCCGATGATGGTGCGCACTCGGGTGGACTCGATGACCGTCGCGAAGGTCTGGTCGGCGAACACGACGACGAGGACGAGTACTCCGGCAGCGGCCAACGGTGCCAGCATGGCAAGGGTGCCGACCTGCCGGTGACGTCGGACCACGATGCGAGCGATGGGCCGGGCTCCGGCGAGAAGCGCTGCCACACACATCAATCCGGTGGGCGCAGCGGCCAGGGTGAATGCACCGATGAGGCAGGCGGCTGCGGCGGGAAGCAGTCTGCCGGTGGCGATGGAGCGTTCGATCGAGCACCAGGTCAGCAATGCGCCGAGGGCGACGATCGGCTCGGGACGCAGTCCGTTGTTGTACGGGAGCCAGAAGGCGAGGAACACCAATCCGCCGGTCCACAGCGCCACGTTCGATTTGCGCACGGCGCGTCCGAGGCGCGGCACCACCTCGCGGCTGATCACCATCCAGCACAGGACTCCGGCGATCAGGGCGGGCAGGCGCATCCACGGGCTTGCGGTCGAGATCTTGGCGAAGACGGCCAGGACGTCGTAGTACCAGCCGAACGGTGCCTCGGGGACGCCGAACCAGCGGAAGTAGTTGGCCATGTAGCCGGAATGTTCGGCCGCGCGGGCCATAGTGAGCAGATAGCCGTCGTCGGAGGTGTTGGCTCCGACGAAGTGCCAGCCGACGAGGACTCCGAGAACCGTGACGTCGACGCCGGTGAACTTCCACCAGTGCGACGGGAAGAAGCGGCGGTGCGCGCGGCGGTCGGTGCCGTCGAGCCGTGCGAGCGCGCCCATGGCCAGTAACGTGCAGGCGATCGCCAGCACCATGATCAACGACTTCAGGATGGTCGGAGTCGACGAGAAGCGGGAGTCGACGTCGACGGTGACCGACATGTCGGCCGGGGCCGCGCCACTGAGATCACTGAAGATGCCGACGACCTGCGGACGGAGGTCGCCGTCGAGCCGACCCTGGACGGGTTGGCCGCTCTCGTCGGTCAGTCCGGTGAAGGCTGCGGAAGTGTACTGGTCGTTCGAGGTGATCTCGATGGCGGCGCAGCGCGTGCTCTGGACGTCGGCGCGCGGTGCCGTCGCGACGACGACGTTGCGGTCGAGGACATCGACGTTCGACTCGCCGACGCGAACGAACAGGCTGTTGAGCGCGGCACCCTCACCTTGCGGGGGTGCGGTCGCCAGCAACAGCCCGCCCGACGCGGGTAGTGCGGCCACAGCAGAGCACGGGAGGGTGGCGGACAGTCGCAGGGGTGCCTGGGACACCAGTGGGGCGTCCACGTCCTGTAGGAGGCCGTTCTGCGGCCACTCGATACTCGCGGTGGTCTGCGTGACGGGTGCGAACGGAGTGATCAGTGCGAACAGCACGCCGAGTATGCCGGCCACCATCGCGATCAGCCGGGGAATCCGTACCTGAGCACGAAGTTCATCCGAGGCTCCGAGCGGAGCGGGGACGGGGGGACCAGCTGATGAATCTGTCACGACGTCGGGCACGATTGTCGATGTTATGCGAGCGTGACTTCGAGGTCACACAGGCGCCGTCCCCGGATCCGATGGAGAAACAGGGAATCAGCCGGTCTTCATCGGTCCGTCGCTGGACAGTCCCGACCGAGACTGTTGCTCGACGGTGATCCGGGCGGCCGCGGCAGCCGGATCGAGTGGCGTGTATCTCTCGATCGACCCCCAATCGCGGGCGTAGTCGTCGGCCAGATACGACGGCAGAGTCTGGGCACCGAGCAGCAGTTCGGTCCACCCCAGCGGGCCGCCACCGAAAGAATCCTGCCAGGCGTTGGTGGATTCGGCTCCGGTTCGGTCGGGCAGGATGCGGTACTTCGGCACCTCGGCGACGCCGTCGCGATGATCGAACGGACGCTGGCACGGGAACGCCAGTCCGACCGCCCAGTCGAGCAGAACGGGGTCGGTGGACCCGACCAGAGAATTCAGCGTCTGAGTTTTCGGGACGCGAGGGGGAGTGACGGCGAGCCACTGATCTCCGGCCAGGTCGTTGTCCTCGGCGACGATGCGAACGGCGTCCGCGTCGGCGGGTAGGTCGCTCATCGGTACCCGCAGGTTGCGCCACGACGGTGCGGGGCCGATGTCGAGAGGCGTGACACGGCCGAGTGCCTGGACGTCGCCGCCGTCGCGGCGTCCGTATTCCAGTTCGACGCGTTGGCCCGGGGTGACGATGCCGTCCTTGTCCACCGAGCGAATTCGGCCTGCGGCGGCGATGGTGATCAGGTCGCCCTCTCCAGGCAGCGAATACCAACCGGAGGTCAGTGACGCGGGCTCGGTGGCTCCGAAGCTGCCGAGGACCGGGGTCGTTTCGGGGTTCAGTCCGAACGGCAGAGCGACTGTGCTGCCGTTGATTCCGACGTTCTCGTTGGTTCCGCCCGAGGTGCCTGCGGAGTTCGACGAGGTGGCCGACGCGCTCTCTTCGGAGTCTTCGGGGCGGATGGAGTTGGCACTGCCCTGGGCGGTGTCCTCGGAGTCGGCCGTGAGGTCTTCGGCGACGCCGTCCGGGGTGAATCCGGTGCTGCCGCCTGCTCCCAGCGCGTCCGGGGCGGGGTCGATCGGCTGCAGGACGGATCCGTTGACGTCGGTCTCCACCTGCACATCACCGGCGAGTCCGCACGAGTTGCCGGCGAGTGCGGAGAAGTTTGATCGCGCGATGGAGTACGCAGGGTATTGAGCCACAGCACCTTTGGCGAACGAGAGCACTTCGAATGCGACGACACCGCCGGCGACGATGGTCAACGCGGAGGGTGCGAAGCGTCGACGCGTGGTGGTTTCTGCTGTGTGATAAGGCAATCGGACATGTTGGTACGCGGCATACAGCAGGGTCAGCACGGTCAGGCCGAGCAGGATGGTCGAGAAGCCCTTGCCGGCAATGGACGGCGGCTTGTCGAACCAAGGAATGCCGTAGCTCGAGACGTACCACCAACCGTTCGAGCTGGTGAACGCCACGGCCGTCAGAAACAGCACTGCGGCCGTGAACAGCGTTCTGTTACGCGGGGATCGGACTGTGGCCGCCGTGACGGCCACCGCTGCCAGTGCGCCGAGAGACGCGGCGAGACCGGCGTACACACCGAAGTGGTGGGTCCACTTGGTGGGGGTGAACATCATCAAAGCCAGTGCGCCCAGCACGATTCCGAGTATCCGACGCGATGGCCCGGTGGCGGTACCGGGGATGCGTCCGTTCTTGCGGAGCATCACCGCGATGCAGACGACGATGCACAGCAGCATCGCGAACATGCCGAATCGTCGGGCGAGCGAGCCGTCGGGGGAGATGGTCATCAACGCGTCCCAGCGCACTCGTTCCTCGAACCAGGGCACGTTGGGTCCGAGAGCCGAGCGCACCCGGGTCGCTTCGAGCACGGTGCTCAGAGTCTGGTCGGCGAAGATCGCGATCACCACGGCCAGTCCCGACGCGATCAGTGGCGCGAGGACCGCGAGCAACCCCACTTGCCGGGCTCGTTTGACGATGATCATCACGATCGGGCGGAGGCCGGCGAGCAGCGCGGCGACGGCGATCAGTCCGGTGGGTCCGGCGGCGAGCGAGAAGGCGGCGATCAGTGTGCCGACCGCGGCGGGCAACAGTCGTCCGGTGGCGATCGCACGCTCGATCGAGCACCACGTCAGCAGCGCGCCCAGGGCGATGACGGGTTCCGGGCGCAGTCCGTTGTCGTAGGGCAGCCAGAAGGCGAGGAACACCAGGCCTGCGGTCCACAGCGCGACGCGGTTGGTCAGTACCGCGCGCCCGAGGCGGGGGATGACCTCGCGGCTGATGACCAGCCAGCACAGCAATGCGGCGATGGTGGCGGGTAGGCGCATCCAGATGCTGGCGGTGCTGACTTTGGCGAGGGCGGCCAGCATGTCGTAGTACGGCATGCCGAACGGTGCTTCGGGAACGCCGAACCAGCGGAAGTAGTTGGCCATGTATCCGGCGTGCTCGGAGACGCGTGCCATGTTGAGCAGGTAGCCGTCGTCGGAGGTGTTGGCACCGATGAAGTGCCACAACACCAGCACCCCGACGACGACGGCGTCGACGCCGGTCACCGTCTTCCAGCGTGACGGCAGGAAGCGACGGTGACGTCGACCGTCCACGCTGTCGAGGCGATGCAATGCGAACAGGGAGGCGATGACGGCCAGCGAGCCGACGATCATCGCCAGCAGCTTGAACGTCGTCGGGGTCGAGGAGTAGCGGGAGTCGATGTCCACGCGCACGTTCAGACCGTCGACCGGCGCGGTGAGGTCGGTGAAGATGCCGACGACCTGGGGCCGGACGTCGCCGTCGACAGTCGTGGCCGCGCCGCCGAGGTCGACCACCGTGCGAGCGGCGTTCGAGGAGATGGTCAGCGCGCAATCGGAGGCCAGGTCGGATACGGGAGCCTCGGCGAGAACGCGATCGCGCAGCAGCACCTGCAGTCGATCGTCGTCGACCCGCACGGTCAGTGCTCGCTGCTCGGTTTTCGCCGCCGCGATCGGAGCGGTGGACATCACCGTGCCGCCGCCGTCGAGCCGAGTGGCAGTACTGCACGGGATCGTCGCGTCCAGATCGAGTGGGGAGTAGCTCACCAGCGGAGCGTTGACGCTGCCGAACGAGTTCTGCGGCCACGACAGCGTGGAGACGTCCTGCTGCACCGGCAGCAGCGGAGTGGCGATGGCCAGGACGGCACCGATGATGCCGGTGACGATCGCTATCAGCCGGGCAGTCGTGATGTTCGGAGCGGTCGCAGGCACACCGGCGATGCTATTGGACGAGCGAGCGCACATCCCACACCCATACGCCGCCGGTGTATTGCGGCTGCACGTCGAGCAGCTCGGTGACCGTGCTGCGCAGGGCGACGGTGTTCTTGCTCGGCGGAAGTACCACGACGTCGGCTTCCCAGAAGCTCATGTCCTGCGCCGCCTGGCTGCGCTGATCGGCGGTGATCTCGGGGACGGTGCCGGAGTCGTAGACCGAGCCGAGCAGCAGCGCCGTCGGGCGGTCGACGGCGCCGTACTTGGCGACCTTCTCTTCCTGATCGCTCGGTCCGACGAAGTATCCGGCGGCCAGCGTGAAGCCCATGTCCGCGTCCATCTGCCAACGCAGCGGCCGGGCGTCCTCGGGCCGTGGGAGAGGGACGGTGACGACGGAACCGTCGTCGACGTAGTTCTGCCAGTCGCCGTCGGCGAAGAACCGGGGTGTGGGGGATTTGTCGACGGTGACCAGCGCCGTCGGGATCAGCGGAACGAGGGCGAGGGCGAGTCCGGCGATCCAGAACGCGGGCAACGGTCGTAGTCCGTTGCGGAACGTCCGATCGGTGGCCAGGACGAGCAACAGAGCCAGCGCAGGGACCGCGCCGAGAGCGAAGCGGGTCTCGAGGACGGATTCGACGAGTGGGTATTCGGCGAGTTTCGTCCACGGCAGGGTGATGCCGGTGTCGTTCTTGCCGATCATCAGCGTTGCGCCGAGTGAGAGCACGCTCATGACGATGGCCGTGGCAGCCGCGGCCCTGGCGCAGGCAACACGCCACATCCACACTGCCGCCACGAGGCACAGCACGAGCAGCGGCCAACCGAAGTAGGCGTTCTCCTCGGTGGCGTTGATCCGTACGTTCTGTCCTGGGGTGGCGACGCCACCGATGGATTGCGTCGGGAACTGGAACAGGGCTTTGGCGTCGTTGCCCATCGGGCCGTGTTCGAGGAAAGAATACGACTGCGGTCCGAAGAACTGCCACCACAGCGGCAACGCGACGATGGCCAGCGCGATGCTCGCCGATACCGCGAGCCGGGGTACGGCATTGCGTACGGCCGGCCACAGGGAACGCGGCCGGGACAGGTAGTAGACGACGGCGAAGATGGCGAACGACATCGCGAAGATCAGCAGCGGTTCTTCGCCGAGCAGGATCTGCAGCGCGACGATCAGGCCGAGCCCGACGGTGTTCTTGGTGGTTCCGCCGCCGTGTGCGATGCGGGTGACCAGCATCGCGATGACCGGGAGCAGGAACAGCACCACGAAGTTGGGGTGGCCGTTGGCATGGGAGATGACACCGGGCGCGAAGCCGCACAGCGCGCCGCCCATTGCGGCGGCACCCTTGGACGCGTTCAGCTGACGCGAGAACAGCCAGTACCAGGCTAACGAGGTGCCGGCGAGGCCGGCGGTGAGGGCGATCGCCCAGGTGACGGTGGGTCCGAACAACAGCGTGATCGGGGCCAGCGGAATGGAGATGCCGAACATCGCCGTGTTCGCCATCAGATTCACCCCGAGTGGGTAATTCTGCAAGTCGCTGGACAGTGGATTGTCCAGATGCGCGACGGCATGGGCGGCGACGGAGAAGAACCACTCCCACATCGTCTGGTCCTGGCCGCTGTTGTAGAGGTAGCCACCGTTCAGATTGCGCCACTGACCTTGTAGGACGTACACGGCGGCGATCAGAAATCCGACGGCCGCCACGAGGTCGCCACGCCCGACGCCGGAGTGTCGAGCCGGTGCCGTGGTCGGCTGCCGCTCGAGAACGCTCTGGTCGTGGGTGGTCATCGCGTCGAGGTTACAGAAAGATCACGGTGGGCGAAAACTCGAACGGGCTGGGTCACACCGGCTGGAGTGCGACGCCGCCCCACCCGTATGTACAGATCAGTCACCGATCCAGGTGGCCACGTTCGTCACGTCCGCCCGTTCGGTTCGGAACGAGTTGATCGGGTGCTCCAGGTCCGCGTATCCGAACGAGATGCCGAGCACGACGCGCCGGTGCTCCGGTATGTCGAAGTAATCGTGCAGAAAACCGGAGTACGACGCGAGGGCGGCCTGTGGGGCGGTGGCGATGCCGAGGCTGTGTGCGCTGAGCAGAAAGGTGTTGACGTACAGACCGCAGTCGATCGCTCCGTACTCGCCGAGATCGGCCTCGGTGGTGATCACGGCGACGTGTGGCGCATCGAAGAAGTCGAAGTTGCGGAGCATCTGAGCAAGGGCGCGCGGATCCCCCTTCTCGATGCCGACGCTGTCGTAGAGCTGCAGTCCGCACGCACGGCGACGGTCGCGATAGTCGCCGGCGTACTGGGTGGGGAAGGGGATGTCACTCTGCACGGTGCCGCCGCCGCGGACGTGGTCCTGGAGTGTCCGGCGGAAGCGGTCTGTCCCTTCCCCTTCCGTCACGATGACCTGCCACGGCTGGGTGTTGCACCACGACGGTGTGCGCTGGCTCAGCGCGAGCACACGCTCGATATCGCCGCGTGGCACTGCATCCGGCCGGAACTGTCGGCACGTCCAGCGTTCTTCGAGAATTCCGGCGAGTGCCGAGAATTGCTGCCCTCGATCGTCTGTCACAGCGTCCATGTACACCCCTGGTCTCATTTCGAGACTACAAAGTAGCAGCAATAGTCTCGTTTCGAGACTATTGCTGGGTAAGGTCGACGGTATGCGTCACGCGGAGCTGGCCGATGTGCCCTGCTCGATTTCGAGGTCTCTGTCCGTTCTGGGTGACCGGTGGACACTGGTGATTCTGAAGTGGTCGTTCGCAGGGGTTCGCCGTTTCAACCACTTCCAGAGCGCCATGGGGATCTCACGAAGTCGGCTGCAGGATCGACTCGACCGCCTCGTCGAGCACGACATTCTCGCCAAGGTGCAGACCGATTCCACCTACGCGGAATACCGGCTGACCCGCAAGGGCCACGACATCTATCCGATTCTGATGGCCTTCAAAGACTGGGGCGACGCGTACATGGCACCCGACGGTGTCCCCGTGCACTACACGCACCGCGACTGTGGGGGCGACGCACACGTGAGGCTCGAGTGTGACTCGTGTGGGGATGAGATCACGGCTCGTCAGGTGCTGCCGACGCCTGCCGTGGGTAACCCGCTTGCGCCGTGACGTACTCGGCCTGCAGCCGCGGTCTCGATCCGGCGCGCGCGGCGATTATGCAGTGCGTACGACCAGTGCGAAGGGCCCGATATCGGTCACGGTGAAGCGTGGATCCTCGAACAGTGACTCGGGGAAGGTGACGGTGTAGCGCCGCACATTCGGATCGTTCGGGTAGACGTCCTCCGCCAGTCTCAAGGTGTAGCCGTCGGCACCGCGGCGGAACAGGAAGGCGTCGGGGGCGCGCCACTGGCTGGTGTCGAGCGCCTCGATCATCTGGTCGGGAGTCTCGAGCTCGGTCCACCGCTCGATGGCGTCGGCCCGCTGATCGAACTGCGCCAGTGGATTGGCGTAGTGCGAGGTCAGTCCTTGGAACCCGAAGTACGGGTAGTAGCTCAGGAACGAGGTGTCCGCGGTGAGCAGGACGGTTTCGTCGCGTGGGCGCTGAGTCTGTTCGGTCAGGGCGTCGTCGACCTCGCGGTAGTACGACACAGCGCTAGGCGGACGCATATCGGCACGGTTGCCGTCACCGTCGGTGTCGGAGTACGCGACAGTGATCTCGCTCTGCAGTACCTGGGGGATGTTCTGCGCGAAGGCCATTGCGCCGATGGCCGCGACGACGACGGCAGCGATGCGGAACTTCGGTGGCTCGTTGATGGCCTGGTAGATCGCGTGGCTGCCTTCGAGGAATCCGAAAACGCCTGCGCTGCCGAGCAATACGATGAGAACCGCTTCGAGTCGGAACGAGAGCAGTGTGGTGCCCGCAGCCGTGGCCGCCATGGACAGCAACGTCCACAGGTAGACCGCGACGACGCCGACTCCGAGTGCCTGTGCTCGACGCGACGACGAGAAACGTACTGCGACCCATACCGTTCCGAAGAGGCACAGAATGCCCATCATCGAGAACTCGAACATCGGGAACGGAAGCGTTGCACCGGCCTCGGGCAGGTAGTGCAGTGCGGTGCCCGATGTGGACGGTGCGCCGCGGAGGAAGTCGACGAGATACGGCAGCCATACCGTCGCCGCTATGAGGCCCGAGATGACAGCGATCGCAGCCACTTTGAGTGCAATGGGAATCAAGGCCCGCCAGGTCTTGCGCTCGCGGTAGGAGAGAACGGCGGCGAACAAGGCCATCAGCACGACGGTGAAGGCGGCCAGACCCAGGTACAGGGTGTAGAACGTCGCGGCCAGACCGAGGAACAGGCCGGTACCGATTACCGCTCCCCAGCCGCCTGCTGCGCGTCCCCCAGTGGGGATGAATGTCCCATTCTTGCAGTCTGACCGACTGGATGTCGCATTCATCCCGACGGGGGTGGCCGCTCCAGCCCCGTCGGAGACAGGAGTGACGGGGCGATGCAACGCGCCCCAGGCCAGGAGCAATGCCGGGGCGAACAGCAGCACGATGACGGCGCTGTAGGCCTCGGGGGAGGCGTAGGCGACAACCAATGCAGTCGTGACAGCGCTGACGGCGACAGCCCAGTCGCTGCGGATCAGGGCCTTCCACAGTACGAAAGCGACCACCGACGTGACAGCAAGCAGTCCGATTGCGTACGGCTTGAACACTTCCCAGCCGTCCATACCCAGCAGGTTGCCGACGCGTCCGCCGAGCCAGAACCAACCGGCGGGGTAGAACGGTGGGATGTCGGCGTACGTCATGTCGCGCAACGACGCCGAATCCGTCAGCCGCGTCAGGTATTCGGTGCGAAACTCCTGGTCGACGGAGATGCCGAACAGGTACAACTTAGTGGCCGCCAAGGGCATTCCGAGGGTGACGGTGACGAAACCGGACAGGCCGACCCACGCTGTGATTCGAGCGATCCACGGCCACTTACGGATTCGGTACAGGTAGATCGACGACGCGAACAGGGCCGCGGCTACCACCTGGCCCAGAGTTGTCAGAGCGCGAGTGACGTTGGACGAGTTGAACGCCGGCCACTGAACCAGTGAGAAGGCGTACAGCCCGACCGTCGCCACCACGACTGCGACGAGCGCACCGAGAACGATCTCCCCGACGGCAGAGGCGGTTCTGCGAGCCGGTGCAACCCCGTCAGTCATCGAAATCAGATGGGCAGCTTGCGGAAGATCGGCCGCGGCACGTGTCGCAGCACCATCATCACCAGACGCCACGGTGCGGGAGTCCAGATGAGCGGGGTGCCCTTGCGCGAAGCGTTCACCGCGAGCTTCGCGATGACCTCCTTGTCGACGGTCATCGGCGCTTCCTTGACGTGGGCGCTGAACTTGGTGCGCACCATGCCCGGACGAACGACCGTGACCCGAGGACCGAACTCGCGCAACGCTTCTCCGAGTCCGAGGTAGAAACCGTCGAGGCCGGCCTTGGTGGAGCCGTAGACGAAGTTCGAGCGACGGACCCGCTCGCCTGCCACCGAGGACATGACGATGATGCGGCCGTACGCCTGCGCCTTCATCTTCTCGCCCAGCAGGACGCCGACCGACACGGATGCGGTGTAGTTGATGTTCGCGGCGAGGACGGCCTTGCGCTGGTCCTGCCAGAGCTGCTCGGCATCGAAGTCGACGGCGAAGGCGACGATCGCGACGTCGACGTCACCCTTGGCCCAGGCCGCGTCGATGACCTTCGGATGCGACGCGGTGTCGAGTGCGTCGAAGTCGATGACGTCCACGGACTTCGCGCCCTTGGCGGTGAGCTGTGCAACGGCACTCTCGCGCAGCGGATCGTTGGGCAGCGCAGCGAGAACGACGCGTGCCGGAGACTTCGAGAGGTACTCCTCGGTGATCGCGAGACCGATCTCGCTGGTGCCACCCAGAACGAGAATCGTCTGTGGGTTACCTACGGCGTCTATCGTCACAGCAGTTCCAGCCTTCTAGCCATATCGGAGGCGAAAACGCCTGTGGGGTCTACAGATCGACGAACCTTGATCCATTCGTCGATCCGCGGGTACATCGAGTGGAACGTCTCGGCGTCGGTGCGCGAATCCTTCGCGGTGTACAGACGACCGCCGAACTCGAGCACACGCTTGTCGAGTTCGCGGACGAACTCGTTCAGGCCCGGCTTGATCGGGAAGTCCACGCAGATGTTCCAGCCTGGAATCGGAAAGCTCAGCGGCGCTTTGTTTCCCGGCCCGAACAGCTTGAACACGTTGAGGAACGAGTAATGCCCCGACTTCTGGATGTCGACGATGATCTTCTTGAACTCGTCGACGGCCTCCGGCGGCACCACGAACTGGTACTGCAGAAATCCCTTGGAGCCGTAGGCGCGGTTCCACTCACTGAACATGTCGAGTGGGTGGTAGAACGCTGTCAGGGACTGAACCTTGTTCCGATAGTTGCCGGCCTTGCGGTACCAGGCCTCGCCGACGGCGGAGAACGTGTACTTGTTGGCGAGCCCGTTCGGAAAGATATCGGGGAACTTCACGAGCGGCTTGGCGTTGAAGCGCAGCGGATCCTTCTGCAGCTTCTCGGGAAGCTGGTCGAGGCGCGCCAACGATCCACGTGAGAGAGCTGCGCGGCCGAGCTTGGGGGGCGGAGCCACGGCGTCGAACCAGGCGCTCGAGTAGTCGT
This sequence comes from Rhodococcus sp. 05-2255-1e, assembly GCF_002259025.1. NCBI lineage: Bacteria > Bacillati > Actinomycetota > Actinomycetes > Mycobacteriales > Nocardiaceae > Rhodococcus > Rhodococcus sp. 05-2255-1e. The sequence continues at coordinate 108,529 of NZ_NOZE01000005.1, forward strand.
AGTTGTTCTCACTGCCGTCGCTGTGCAGGGCGATGGTCTCGTCGAGAGTGCTGGTGACGTCGCCGTCGGCGATGAAATAGGCCGTTTCCGTGGGCGTCATCTCGATCGTCGCGCGCAGGATGATGCCGGTCAGGCCGTTGCCGCCGACCGTCGCCCAGAAGAGCTTGGCGTTCTTGCCCGTCGGCGTCAGGTGGCGGATCTGACCATCGGCGGTGAGCAGTTCCATCGAGCGGACGTGGTTGCCGAAGCTGCCCGCGCTGTGGTGGTTCTTGCCGTGGATGTCCGTGCCGATTGCTCCGCCGATGGTGACCTGACGGGTACCCGGAAGCACCGGAACCCACAGACCGAACGGCAGTGCAGCACGCATCAGCTGGTCGAGGTTGACGCCACCGTCGACGTCGACGATGCGCGTCGACGCGTCGATGCTGTGAATGCCGTTGAGGGCATTCATGTCGATGACGAGTCCGCCGGAGTTCTGCGCGTTGTCACCGTAGGAGCGGCCGAGGCCGCGGGCGATGACGCCGCGTCGGAGGTAAGCCGGCTTGGAGTCGTTCTGCTCGGCGACCTGCTTGACCGCGTTCGCGATGAGCTCGGGGTCGGAGGTCGAGAGCACCTCGCCGGTGGAGGGCGCAGTGCGACCCCAACCAGTGAGTGTGCGGGTCTGCGTGGGTAGCGGCGCAGTGTTCCCGGCCTGTGGTTCCAGGGGGAAGAGTGCGTCGTCGGCTGTCGTGGACATCGCTCAAGAGGGTACCCGCATTGCGATAGCAGCTAATGTCAGTCCTCGTGTCCACCCCTGATCGCTCCATCGAAGACGGCTCCGGGAACGACGACTGGTCGCCCGAGGACGACGAGCTGCAGCATCACGTCCCGCTGCCCGTCGAGCTGCCACTGACCGAGAACATCGCCGACGCGGCCCTCGATCTCAAGACGCAGGTAGTGCGGTTTTTGGCGACGGGTGTGCTGTCGGCGATCGTCGATCAGGGCGTCAATCTGATCCTGCATTTCGTGTTCGGCGTCGGGGTGACTCTGGCCAAGGCGATCGGGTTCGTGCTCGGCACCACCACGGCGTATCTGATCAACCGTCGGTGGACGTTCAACGCGGCACCGTCCCGGGCCCGGTTCCTCGCCGTCGTCGCACTGTACGGGGTCACCTTCGCCGTCCAGGTCGGCATCTACACCTGGCTCTACCAGGTTCTTCCCGACGGCTTCTGGTACGCCAACGTGGCTTTCGTCGTCGCGCAGGGAACGGCGACGGTCATCAACTTCCTGGTGCAGCGGTTCGTGATCTTCAAAATTCGGTAACTGTTGTGGGGCGCTGAGTTTCCTTGATCCCGGGCCGAAGTCCTGGTTCAATATGGCCTCAGGAGGGGAGTATCCCCCAGCAGCTTCGTCGTCACCACGGCCCGGCAATCCGGGCCCGGCGAGCGGCCCACGTCGGGCGGGAGAGACCTCCAGTTCACAGAACTGGAGGTTGTCATGTCCGTTCCATTCTGGGCTTGGGTGGCAGTACTCGGCTTCATCGTCGCCATGCTCGCGGTCGATTTGTTCGCCCATCGGCGAGCACACGTCATCGGAGTGCGCGAAGCGGCTGTCTGGTCAGGTATCTGGGTCGCTTTCGGCGTCGGATTCGGAGTACTGATCTGGGCCACTGCCGGTGCGGAGTTCGGCCAGCAATACTTTGCCGGCTACCTGATCGAGAAGTCGCTGGCGGTCGACAACGTGTTCGTGTGGGCCATCATCTTCACGTATTTCGCGGTGCCCAGGGAGTTGCAACACCGCGTCCTGTTCTTCGGCGTACTCGGTGCGCTGGTCTTTCGTGGCATCTTCATCGCCGGGGGATCTGCCCTCATCGCCAGCTTCAGCGCGGTGCTCTACCTCTTCGCTGCCTTCTTGATCTTCACCGGATACCGAATGGTGCGTCAGCGCAACGAGCATCTCGATCCCGAACAGTCTCGTACGCTGCGGTTGTTCCGTCGCTACGTTCCCATGACCGACGCGTTCTACGGGCAGAAGTTCGTGGTGCGCATCGGGGGCGTCGCGTTGGCCACTCCGCTGTTGGCCGTGCTGGTCCTCGTCGAAGTCACCGACATCGTCTTCGCTGTCGATTCCATCCCGGCGATCTTCGCCGTCACCGACATTCCCTTCCTGGTGTTCACCGCCAACGCATTCGCCATTCTCGGACTGCGCGCGATGTACTTTCTGCTCGCGGACCTGATGCACCGATTCGTGTATCTGAAGGTGGGACTGGCGTTGGTCCTCATCTGGGTCGGCATCAAGATGGCACTCAAGGTCGACGTGTTCTACATCCCCACCGCCGTCTCGCTCGGTGTCATCTCGTCGATTCTCGCGGTCTCCGTGATCCTCAGTTTGCGAGCCACCCGAGGGCAGGATGCGCACCCGCAGGTCGACCAGTCGGCGTCTCCGTTCCGGACGGCGACGGAAACGGAACTTGCTGCGGCTCAACCTTTGTGGAGCACGCGCGGTCGACGGAAAGACCGTCTGTAGCCTTCGCATCGGGTGTTGGGGCGACGCCGATCTACCGCGGTGTCGCCCCAGCAACGACTTACTCAGAAGGTGGGCAGGTTCCCTGCTTCGAGGGCTTCGGTGAGGGTGGGGGCGGCTTTGTCTTTGGCGGAGAGCTCGTAGGTCAGAGGCGATCCGTCGCGGCCGGTGGTGGGCCAGTCGATGCCCAGGGCGGGGTCGAGGGGGTTGATGTCGCGGTCCAGTGCCGGGGTGTACTCGAGGCCGCACAGGTACATGACGGTGGAGTTGTCTTCCAACGACAAGATGGCGTGCCCGAGGCCTTCGGAGAGGAACACTGCTTTGCGGTCGATGTCGTCGATCAGCACGCTGTCCCATTGCCCGAACGTCGGGGAGCCGACGCGCAGGTCGACGATGACGTCGAGGAACGCTCCGCGGGCGCAGGTGACGTATTTCGCTTGCCCGGGTGGGTTGGTGGTGAAGTGGATCCCGCGCAGGACCCCGGCGGCGGAGACCGAGCAGTTCGCCTGCTTCAGATCCAGGGCTCGCCCGGTGGTTTCCTCGAACAGGCTCGCTTTGAACCATTCGAAGAACACGCCGCGGTCGTCACCGAACTGGCGTGGGGTGTATTCGTAGGCGCCGGATATTTTCAGTTCGCGAAAGGTCATCTGTGTCCTCGGTCGATCAGATCGAGCAGGTAGCGGCCGTAGCCGGATTTGACGAGTTTCTCGGCGCGGGCGCGCAGTTCGTCGTCGGTGATGAATCCGCGTCGCCAGGCGACTTCTTCGGGGGACCCGATCTTGAGTCCTTGGCGTTGTTCGATGGTGCGCACGTAGTTGGAGGCGTCGAGGAGGGAGTCGAAGGTGCCGGTGTCGAGCCAGGCGGTGCCGCGGGGCAGGACTTCGACCTGGAGGCGGCCGGCCTCCAAGTAATGCCGGTTGACGTCGGTGATCTCGTATTCCCCGCGGGCGGAGGGGGCGAGGTCGCGGGCGATGGCGATGACGTCGTTGTCGTAGAAGTACAGGCCCGGGACGGCGTAGTTCGATTTCGGGGCGGTGGGTTTTTCTTCCAACGACACGGCTTTGCGGTTCGCATCGAATTCGATGACGCCGTAGGCGGTGGGGTCGGAGACCTCGTAGGCGAAGACGGCTCCGCCGTCGATGGTGTCGAAGCGTGAGAGTTGGGTGCCCAGCCCGGGGCCGTAGAAGATGTTGTCGCCGAGCACCAGGGCTGCACTGTCGGTGCCGATGTGCTCGGCTCCGAGGACGAAGGCTTGGGCGAGGCCGTTGGGTTCGTGTTGGACCTTGTAGGTCAAGGAGATGCCGAATTGGGAGCCGTCGCCGAGCAGGCGTGTGAACTGGTCGGCGTCCTGGGGTGTGGTGATGATGAGGATCTCGCGGATGCCGGCGAGGATCAGGGTCGAGAGGGGGTAGTAGATCATCGGTTTGTCGTAGACCGGGACCAGCTGTTTGCTCACTCCCATCGTGATCGGATGAAGCCGTGAGCCCGTGCCGCCCGCCAGAATGATTCCCCGCATGAGCCCGAAGTCTTCCAGACCCTCCGATCACCCGCTCGGTCGTGCACCTTCGTTCCGGCGCGCGAGGTGGCAACTGCCCATAGACTCCGGCCAGCCCTGCCCCGTTCCGACGGATCCGCCCGTCGACCGCACAAAGGACAAGCCACGTGACGACGAGTAGCCAGATCGCCACCGGTGCCACTCAGATCACCGAATTGATGGCCGGAATGACCGACGCCGAACGCGCGTCGGCCACGCCCTGCACGGAGTGGACAGTCGCTGACCTGACGGACCACCTGGTGCACACCGCGGCCAACCTGGTGACGATGGCGCGAGGTGGGTCGATTGACTGGTCGGCCGCACCCGAGCCCTCCTCGGATCCGGTTCCGCTGTGGACCGCCCGGACCCGCGAACTGCTGACCGAGCTCGACGCAGGTTCACCGCTGCCGGCCGGCATGGTCGCTGCTGAACTTTCGGTGCACGCGTGGGACCTTGCGACCGCGCTCGGGCGCGGTACCGACGACTTCGACCAGACCGTGGCGGAGGAGGGGATGGTGTTCATGTCGGCCAATATGACCGATGAGCGCAGGGGTGGTGCCTTCGATCCCGAGCAGCCTGCACCCGACGGAGCAAACGCGTACGAGCGCATCGCGGCTTTTGCCGGGCGTACTGTTCGACGGTCCTGACACGTCCAGCGGCGCTCACTCCCACGGGATTCGATAGGGCTGAGACAGGGCTTCGGTCGTCGATGTCGGCCATTCCGACGGCCACACGATCAGCGGATCGGCTGTGAGCTCGTCCACCTCCGGAGGCAGCGGATTCGCGTCCACCTGGATTCGTTCCCAACTGCATTCACCCGACGCGACGCGGCGTGCGTAGTGGATCAGGTCGGCCGACGCTCGCGGTGAGGAGGCCACGCGGGCCAGTAGTTCCGTTGTGACGGTCCGGGTTTTCAGGTCTGCGTTCGAGGCGCGTGTACGCATGGCTTCGAGCTCTCCGCAGGATGCCATCAGTCGGTCGTAGGCAGCGCGGGCGTGCGGAGGCAGTGACTCGATCATGCGTCCCGCCATGGTTCGTCGCCGGTGCCGACGGAGAAGTCCTCGTCCGGTGTGTCGAGTACCGGTCGGATATCCGCGGTCTTGCCCGCTTCGACGGCTTGCTTGCCGTAGTCGAGGAGGTCGTTCAGCGGTCGCAGTGTGTCGTCGATCTGCTGGCCCACCTGGCCTTCGGGGTCGCCGAGCGCGTCGAGGAACCCGCCGAAGTCGTCGACCACCTGCTCGATCTTCACAATGAGATCCTTGGTCAGATCCATTGCCGTCAAAGCATATTTCGATGATGCTCTCCACCTGCCATGCAGTGCCGACCACCGGCACTTTCTTGAGCACGACCTTCAACGCACCGCGGGCGTTGTCGAGGGCCACTTCGGACTCGAGCAATTCGACGATCTTGCGGACCACTGCCAGCGCTGCGCCACGAAGTTGCTCGGCGATGGCTGTACAGATTGCGGCGATCGTTCGGCCGGCATGCCCTTCCCATCGCATTGCGGCGAGTTGTCGGTCGGCATAGTCGGTGAATGCCTGTGCGGCTGCACCGGTCCAGTGACCGTCGACGCGGCGTACTCCTGCAGCCAACGACTCGGCTGCGGCTTCCATGGCGTCGCCCGCAATCTGGTACGCCTGACCGATTCGACGGATTTCGTTCCAGGTGCCGGTGACAGGAATGGTCGCTTCGCGTAGCGGACTCCACCCGGAGAGTTCGAAGATCGTTCGGTCGATCTCGCCGAGCCACTCGGAGGCATCGGCGAGCACGTCGCGGATGTCGTCGATGGCGGGATTGGTTGGAGGATAATCGATTCCGTGAGGATGACCGTAGTCAGCGGCACCGTCGAATTCGTCTACATGCCCGGCCGCGGCGTGATCCGAACTCCCGCGGTCGCTGCCGGGTAGCGGTGGCACAGATGTGTGGGCGTTGAGCAGGTCGTAATTCTTTCGATCTTGATCGGCATACAACCAGGCAGCTTTGTTCAGCTCGGCCCCCATCTCGCCGCAGTTGGCCGACAGGTGAACGTGTCGGGTGCGGGTCATCTCTTGGAAGCGCGCGATATACGGACGCAGCTTCTTCAGAATCTCTCCGACCACGTTCTCGCCGAGGCCCGCGTTGTCGAGCAAGTAGTGGTGACTGGCCAGGGTATCGGCACCGATGCGATCGAGAAGATTACCGAGACCGGCGATTTCGGATGTTTTCGCCGCGAGCTGTTCGGTCATTCCGTCGAGCTCTTCCGTAGTGAGGAGATGAGGCCTTCGACGTCTTCGTCGGTCAGTGCGTTCTCGACATCACGGTCGGCAAGCACGACGAAGACCGCGACCTCTGCGGTGGCGAAACCGGTAGTCGTGACGACGTCGAATGTCGCTCGGGGAGGAGGGCAGTACGGCGAATCCGGTATGTCTTCCACCAGGGCTGTGTAGTGGACAGCCGGAGCTCCGTCGATCTGCAGATACTTGGGGTCCCCGATCCGAACGGTGGGTTCCAGAGACCCATCTTCGTTGGTGAAGATCATCGACGCTTTCTGCACCTCTCGATAGGCGAGGACAGTCAAGTCACCGGCACGACGACCGGTCATTCCGCTGATTGCCGAAGACTCGAACTCACCGCCTTCGCAATCGAATCGTCCGTGGAGACCCATTGCGCCGTATGTTGCGGTCGATCCGTCCTCGCCGACCCACTCCGAGAATCCGTCGTTCCAATTCTCCCAGTCAGCCGGAATGTCGTAAGTCCAGCCGAATTTGGTGGCGATGGGCTGCGGCTGCCCGTCGGGCACCTCGATTTGCGGTGGCGGGCGTTCCATCGACGGAAAACCCGGCGGCAGGGGCGGCGGCACTGTCGTCGAGCCCGTGGGTCTGGGTGACACCGGTGGCAGAGTCCGTACACCCTCGAACGGTTCCGGCACTTGCGGAGCCAGCTGCGGAATTGCCCACATGAGCCCGAACAGCAGCGTTATCAGTGCCGCGAGACGGACAAGAATTTTTCCCAGACCCATTGACGTACTCCCCCGGAAGTCGAACAGAAGCTAGCACGCGCGCCCGACAAGAACGGCCGACCACGTAAGCGGTGCAACTCTTGCTCCACTCGAATGTCTCGTCGCCGGGATCCTCACCGTTGGGGCCTGGCGTGGAGCATCCCGTGCAGCGACACCCTCGCCGGAGTGGCCGGTGGACTCGACAAGAACGGCCCGCACGACCCTCCACCGGTAAAGTGCCTGTTCATGAGAATTCTCGTCACGGGTGGGGCCGGGTTCATCGGCGCGAACTTCGTACATCAGACCCTCGCGCAGCGCCCCGACTCCCAGGTCACCGTGCTCGACAAGCTCACCTACGCCGGCAACAAGGCCTCCCTGGACCCCGTCGCCGATCGCATCGACTTCGTGCACGGCGACATCGCCGACGCCGATCTCGTCGACCGCCTCGTTCGCGAGACCGATCTCGTCGTCCACTTCGCCGCCGAATCCCACAACGACAACTCATTGACCGACCCGTGGCCGTTCGTCCACACCAACGTCATCGGCACCACCACGTTGCTCAACGCGGTCCGCGAACACGACGTCCGCTACCACCACATCTCCACCGACGAGGTCTACGGCGACCTCGAACTCGACGATCCGGCGAGATTCACCGAATCGACCCCGTACAACCCGTCGAGCCCGTACTCCTCGACCAAGGCGTCGAGCGACCTGCTGGTGCGTGCCTGGACCCGATCGTTCGGCGTCCGCTCCACCATCTCGAACTGCTCCAACAACTACGGCCCGTATCAGCACGTGGAGAAGTTCATCCCGCGTCAGATCACCAACATCCTCAGCGGCTCACGCCCCAAGCTCTACGGTGCCGGGCAGAACGTGCGCGACTGGATCCACGTCGACGACCACAACAGCGCCGTCTGGGCCATCATCGACGGCGGCCGCATCGGCGAGACCTACCTCATCGGAGCCGACGGCGAAGCCAACAACCGCACCGTCCTCGAAGCGATCCTCGAAGAAACCGGCAACGCACCCGACGCATTCGATTTCGTCACCGACCGCCCCGGCCACGACCTGCGCTACGCCATCGACTCGACGAAATTGCGCACCGAATTGGGTTGGACACCAACCTATGTCGACTTCCGAGCTGGACTGAAAGCGACCGTCGACTGGTACCGCGATAACGAGCAGTGGTGGCGACCGCAGAAGGACGCCACCGAGGCCGTCTATGCGACGAAGGAATCCGTACTGCCCTGAAAATCCGAAACGCTAGCTGCTGCGCGACATCCGATGTCGCAGCAGCAGGTACACGGCGCGCCGCATGAACGAGGTCATGAGTGCCTTGGCGTTCCCGATGCGAACGTCACTGTCGGACAACAACGTCGGGTCGCTCGCCTGGAGGGAGCGGTGGAAGTCGGCGGCCTGACGGGCCTGCTGGGTGGCGAGCTCGACGCTCCACTGTCCCGAGTTGATGCGAAACGACGCCAGCGGCTGGGGAATGGCAACGATGTCGCCGCGCAGCGCTACGGCGATGAAGGTGGCCTGGTCGATCAGGTACGGATGACTGTTGTCCCACAGTCCGACTGCGCGCAGTTCCGACAGCTTCATCATGACGCCACCGGGTTCACCGAAGATGTTGGCTCCGGCCCGAACTGCCGTTCTCGCGGCCACTCGACCCGACGTCTTTCCCTGTAGTCCGCCGAGTCCGCGCGCGGCGATGACGGTTTTGCTGTTGGCGTCGATCAACGTGCGCTGCGCGGCGACGAGTACCGCGGTCGGATAGGCGTCGAAAGCCTGTACCTGGGCGGCGAGCGCGGTGCGGTGGATGGTGTCGTCACCACACACGAGTTTGATCAGCTCCCCCGATGCTTCTTCGGTGACGCGATTCCAGTTGGCCTGTGCCCCGCCGCCCGCGGGTGTGGTGAGGAGGCGAATGCGTGGATCGTCGTACTTCTGGGCAACGGCCAGGGTGCCGTCGGTCGACGAGTGGTCGGCAATGACCAGCTCGAAGTCCGTGAACGTCTGGGCGAGAATCGAATCGATGGTCTCGGCCAGGTATTCGGCGTTGTTGTACGCCGGGACGACGACGGAAACTCGGGGTGTCATGGTGTGGGGTCCTGGCTCTTTCTGCGAAACGAGAAGTCGCGGTAGCCGAAGAAGCTGACGACTGCCATCACTGCTGTGACGACCAATTGGGAGGGGATGGGCGGGAAGTGGAACACCGAGACGGCGAGGGTCATCAGTGAGATGTTGGCGAGGAACGCTCCGAAGTTGACCACGAAGAACCGGAGCAGATCTCTGAAGAAGTGCCCGCGAACGCGAAACACGAGGTAGCGATACATCGCGAATGCGCACAGTACGTTGCAGAGATACCCGAGCACGATGGCGGCGTGGTAGCCGTATCGCTCGCCGATCAGCAACTGCCACACGATGAACCATGCGGTGCCCAGTGCGGTGTTGACGCCGCCGACGAGCAGAAATGCGATCTTCTGATTCTTGACGATGCGCATCAGTGGTCCCGGTGCACCGTTCATGCCGGCCGGAGGCGCGGGAGTCTGCGGTTCGGTCATCGGCCCACCGCCAGTGCCTGACGCGTCGCGAACAGGGTCGAGGCGATACCCGCAGGCAGTGTGCGGTGGGTGCGTCGATCGATCTGCGGCCAGACGGTCGACCGCAGTCGTAGGTCGCGTCCTTGGAACGCCGCGAGGGGAGAGGCGGCAAGCACTACGTTGGGCCGTCGACGAAAGACCGTTCGGCAGGCGCCGAGAATGGAACCGATGGTGACGGCCTCACCCGAGGCGAAGATCTTGACGGTCGGCGCGATACGTCGTTCGGCGGACACGGCGAGGGCGTCGGCCACCATTTCGGCGGCGTCGCTGACGTAGAGGTAATCGCGCAGGGTGTCCATGGGGACGTAGATCGACACCGGTGAGGCCATCAGGTATCCGCGGCACAGGTGCGAGATCAACCCTTGAGGTTTCGCGAGATTCTGTCCAGGGCCGTAGAGGTTGGCGAATCGGCCGACGACAACGTTGACCCCGGTGCGGACGCCGAATTCGGTCGCGACCGACTCGGACTGCAGTTTTGCGAAACCGTAGTCACCCAACGGGATCGGCGGTGTTTCTTCGTCGTGTGGGGCTCCCGGTGCGCCGGCGTAGACGCCTCCGGCAGACGACGCGAGAAACACCGTTCCGGTGTCCGTGCGGTCCGCAGCGACGGACTCGACCCGGGCCAGTACGGTCCGGATCAGATCGTTCTCTTCGGCGAATTGTGCTGCGCTGGTGCCGTTCACGCCGGCTCCGGCGGCCCAGACGACGTTCCACGCGCCGGTCCGAAACGAGTCGAAAAAGGCCGAACAGCGTTGCAGCAGAGTTTCTTCGGCCAGTGATCGGTCGGACCACGGGATTGCACTGGTGTGCACGTGATGTCCGCGTCGTCGGGCTTCCCGCGTCACCGATGCGCCGAGCAGTCCGCCGCTGCCGACGACCCAGGTGTGCGTCGCGTTCACGCCGGCGGTGCGGGATCGGTCGACGGTTCGGTGCGTCCGAGCGGCCCGTTTCCAGGGTCGGTCACGATCAGGTACGGCGGCTTGCCCATGGCGGTCTTGACGTTGACGCCGACGTACTCGGCCACCACTCCGAGTGAGAACAGGGTGGCTCCGAAGCCGAACAGTAGGATCACCATCGTCGATGCCCAGCCTCGCACTTCGGCACCGGAATCGAAGACGAAGTACGACACCAGCACATAGGCGACGAGAACGAGGCCCAGTAGCGCGAAGGCGATGCCGATGAAGGACACCAGTCGCAGACCTTTGGTGCCGCTGGAGAGCACCATTCGCCAGAAGTGCGACAGAAGCGTCCGCAGCCGGTATCCCGATCGACGGTCCACTTCTTCTCGCAGGGCCACCGGGCTCGTCGTGACGTCGCCTGCAATCCACCCGAGTGCGATGTCGAGGTATGCCTCGGAGCCGGCGTAGGCGGCAACGGATCGACCGACTTCGCCGAGGACCAGGCGGTAGCTCTGGTAGTCGACGGTGTTGTCCCCGGCCAGAGCCTTGGCGATGAGCCACTTCGCTCCGCGTGAGGCGGCGTTGCGCCAGAGTCCGTGCGGTGCGACGTTCGTCGGCTTGGCGTAGACGACGGTGGATTGCCGGTCGAGGGCGGTATCGAGCATGCCGCCGATCGCGGCCGGGTCATGCTGGCCGTCCTCGTCCATCGTGACGATCCACTCGCCGCCGCTCGATGCCATGCCGGCGAGGGTGGCGGGGTGCTGGCCGAAGTTACGACTGAGCCACACGCCACGAACGAACGTATGCGCCTGGGTCAGCTGCCGGATCACGGCTGCGGAGTTGTCGGGTCCGTGATCGAACACGAGGAGAACTTCCTCGACGATCATCGGCCGCCCGAGGGGCGTGTGGGTGACCTGCGTCAACGGGATGATCTCGTCCATCAGCGCGCTGAGCGTCCGTTCGCCCTGGTAGACCGGAACCACGATGGAGATGCGGTGCGGAGCAGCAGCGTCGGACGTCACGAGGTCTGACCCTATCTGCTGGACGTCGTACTGCCGAACTCCGGCGCGGAGGGGCGTCGACGTCGTCGAACATCGAGTACGACCAGGCCGATCAGCACCATCACCCCACCCGCCATGGCAGCGAGTCCGAGTCGTTCCCCGGGCGGCCGGAAGGTGAGTTCGAGGTCCGCTGCGTCGGTGCCGGGCGGCAGGTCTACGTACAGGAAGATATCGGCCAGGCCTTTCGTTTGCAGCGGCTCACCGTTCAGAGTGGCGGTGTAGCCGGGCCAGGCCAACCGCGAGAAGACGACGCTGCCGCCGGCGGGGGCGGAGACGGTGACGTGCTCGGAGTCCGCGTCGGACGAGATCGGGTCGGCGGAGGCGTTCACCGTCGCTACGACGCGTCCCGACGCGGCAGGAATCAATCCATCGACGCGTTCGAGGACGTAGACCTGCCGAGCGGAGTCGGGGGTGGGCGCGGTGACCCACTGCCAGCCTGCGGGCGCGGCCTCCCTCTCGGCCAGCGGATACTGCAGTTTCTGCAGCACGACGCGGTCGAGCTGCATCAGATCGGCATAGGTCTTGCCGGTGTACGGCTCGATCTCGAAGAGCCGATCGAAGGCGTCGGTGCAGGTCGAACCCTCGTGCTCGAAGCACAGCAGGTTTGCGAAATCGAGGTAGCCGACGGGGGTGTAGGCGTTGACGTAGTCCAGGCCCATCACCTTGGCGGAGTTGCCGTAGACCTGCGAGTGCCACGGCAGTTGCGGGTCGTCGGGCCCGTCGGCTTCGGTCTCGGTCAGCGCACGACTGCCGAGCTGCAGCGTCGAGCCCTGCCACTGCGGGAACTGCGCCTTGGCCTCGGACTGCGAGGTGGGGAGCCACCATTTGGCGAACGGCGGTTGATATCCGGCCACCTGGTACATCGCGATCGGCGCGATCGTGACCAGGATCAGCGCGGCGGTGGCCAGGGTGGAGAAGCGGTGGGCGAGCAGCAGGGCGAGTGCGCCGACCAGCAGGATCGCGAGCGCAGCAACGATGTGGCGGCCGAAGAACTCCGGACCCGACGAGCCTGCACGCAGCAGCAACACCAGCGTCAGCAGGCCGGCGGCGAGCAATCGGGGCCGCAGCTTGTCCAGAGTTCCGTATCGGCTGATCAGGGTGACGACGAGGATCAACGCGACGATGGCGACGAAGGGGAGGATGCGCGCTGGCCAGCGGATGGGGCCGATGTCGCTGGGGCCCGCCGTGAAGACCAGCGCGAACGCCAACAGAATCAGTGGTGCGGCCAGCTCACGCAACGCCGCGGGCACCCGACGCCACGCGATGAACGCGAGCGCAGGGACGAGGAACCAGGCGATGTAGGTGACCGGGGCTTCGGTGGTCTCGCCTGCCCACGATTCGATGCTGGTCACGGCCGTCGGGATGCTGGCGGTCAACGATTCCGACCACGGTGCCGTCAGGAAGTTGTCGTTGAACGTTCCCTCGTCACCGCTGCGCCAGGTGACCGCGGAGGTCAGTACTCCCGGCAGGAAGGTGACGGCCCCGCAGGCGGCCGCGGCGATGCCGACGCTGCACACCTTCAGCGCCGGACGCCACAGGCGCTGGAACAACCGTTCACCGATCGCGACCGAGCCGATCATGACGCCGGCCATGACCGCGGCGTGGACGTATCCCACGCTGATGGCCAGGTAGAGGAACACGAACGGCACGACGGGGCCGCTGTGGCCGCGGGCGTACTTCACCGAGCTCGCCCACGCGTTGGTGATGTACGCGGTGCCGATGAGGGCCGTCACCCACGAGGTGTTCTCGAAGAACAGGGTGAAGCCGACGAACGGCGCGCTCGCGCCTGCGACGGCGGCCCAGTTGGCGCGTGCCCCGTAGACGAGCGCGACGCGGTACACACCCCAGGCCAGCAGGATCGAGAAGCCCAGTTTGACGACCGTCGCGAGCAGTACCAGGTTGTCGATCGAGGGCGAGACGTAGTTGATCGCCATCTGCACCGGGTTCCACAGTCCGCCCTGGCCTTCGACGGGATAGTTGCCCGCCATCCACTGATCGAGCACGAGGGACGGGAAGTGACCGTCGCGCATGATGCGCCCGAGTTGAAGCCAGTTGGGGATGGCACCGGATTCGGTGTCGTCGATGTAGAAGAAGCGAGGGTCGACGCTGAGCACCAGGAGATAGCCCAGCACGACGACGGCAGCAATTGCCGCTCCCCATACGAGGCGCTCTCGTCTGCTGTCGGGCAGGGAGCTGCTCGCGATCTGGGTATCCGTGGTGGGCAAGGGTCAACTCCGTGAGTTCGGGCAAAGACACCCGACTGTAGCTGTCGTCCTGCTCCCGAGCCGAAACGCCGACGCATGCATCACGCAGATGTCCGCAGGAAAGCGGCTATTGCGAGTGACCACTCTCTAAGTTATGGTTTCGTCATTCTATGACGGAGGTCACATGAACCCGAACATTCCTTTCGATGTCGTGATCGCCGGCGGAACCGTGTACGACGGATCCGGCGGCCCTGGAGTTCGGGCGGATGTGGGCATCGTCGACGGCGTCGTGCGGGCCGTGTCGTCCACTCCCCTCGAGCCGAGCGCGACGACCGAGGTGGTCGATGCCACCGGCAAGTGGGTCACGCCGGGGTTCGTGGACGTACACACCCATTACGACGCAGAGGTGTTGGTCGGGCCGGGTCTCGAAGAATCCGTCCGGCACGGGGTCACGACGGTTCTCCTGGGCAACTGTTCGTTGTCGACGCTCTATTCCACTCCGGTCGACATCGCGGACCTGTTCAGTCGGGTCGAGGCGCTGCCGCGCGATCATGTGCTCAAGGCCGTCGATGCGCACAAGACGTGGACGAGTCCCGAGGAGTACATCGCGGCGCTCGAGCACCTGCCTCTCGGTCCCAATATCGCTGCATTGGTGGGTCATTCGGATCTCCGTGCGCACGTCATGGGGCTCGACCGCTCGACCGATCGCAGTCAGAAGCCCACCCGCGAGGAATGGCGTGCCATGTCCGACGCGCTCGAGAAGGCGCTCGACGCCGGGCTGCTCGGAATGTCGACCATGACGAACCCGTGGGACAAGTTGGACGGAGATCGATACCGGTCTCGTTCGTTGCCGTCCTCGTATGCGCGGTGGAGCGAATTCCGTTCTCTGCACAAGATTCTGCGTCGACGCGGTCGGCTGTTGCAGAGCATTCCGAACCTGAACACCAAGTACGACATGTTGTTCTTCCTCGCCTCGGCCACCGGGGTCGGCCGCACTCCGCTCAAGATCTCGTTGCTGGCGGCGGCCGATGCCAAGGCGTCGCCGTGGATCCATCGCGTCTTCGGCCCGCTCGCCCGGATGGTCAACGGCCCGGGCAAGGGCCAGTTCCGCTGGCAGCACCTCCCCACCACGTTCGACGTGTATTCCGACGGCATCGATCTCGTGGTGTTCGAGGAATTCGGCTCCGGCCGCGCCGCGCTACATCTGCGAGAAGAGTTGGGCCGCAACGAGTTGCTCTCCGACGAGGCCTACCGCCGCTGGTTCCGTGCCGACTTCGAGAAGAAGTTCAGCTCGCGCGTCTGGCATCGCGACTTCGCCGACGCCGAGATCACCGAATGCCCCGACGCGTCGGTCGTGGGAAAGAACATCGCGGAGGTCGCAGCCGAACGCGGTGTGCACGTGGTGGACGCATTCCTCGATCTGGTGGTCGAGCACGGCCGAAAGTTGCGCTGGCACACGACGGTTGCCAATCACCGCAAGCGGCAGATGGACAAGCTGATCAATCAGCCCGGGGTGACCGTGGGGTTCTCCGATGCCGGTGCTCATCTGCGCAACATGGCGTTCTACAACTTCGGCATTCGGTTGCTGCACCGCGTGCACGACGCGCGAAACGATCGCCGGCCGTTCATGACCGTGGAGAAGGCCGTGCACAAGCTCAGCGGCGAACTGGCCGACTTCTACGGTGTCGACGCCGGTCACCTACGGGTGGGGGACCGTGCCGATATCGTCGTGATCGACCCGGAGGGCCTGAACGAGGATGTCCTGGCCTATCGCGAGGAGACCATGCCGGAATTCGGTGGCCTGAGCCGCATGGTCAATCGCAACGACCGAGCAGTCACCGCCACTCTGGTCGCGGGCCGAGTCGTGTTCTCCGGCGGCACCTTTGCGCCCTGGTTCGGTGTGTCGGAGCGGGCCGGTAGCTTCCTGCGGGCAGGCACTCCCACGGCTCCTCGACGCCGGGAGCGTGTGTGAGTGGCGAGTCAACAACAGCGCCGAACCGAGACCATCGGAAAACTGCTCGACGCGACTATCGCATCGTTGTGCGAGAAGGGCTACGCCGCAACCAGTGTCAGTGAAATCGTCAGCCGGGCCGGGGTGTCGTCCGGTGCCATGTTTCGGCATTTCGACACCAGGCTCGACCTGATCGTCGCCGCAGCCGACGAGGTTCGTCGACGTCAGTTCGAGGAGTTCCGCCGCGGCCTGTCCGGTTTCGGTAGCGCGTCCATCGAGCACTGTCTCGAACTGCTCAGAGCAGCGTGCCGCGCCCCGATCAACGGGGCCTGGTACGAGCTGTTGACCGCCGCCCGCAGCGACGACGAGCTGCGAGAGAGACTGCAGCCGTTCACCGTTCGATATCACGAGCAGATCGCCGAACTTGCTCGTGCGCTTCCCGTTGCCGGCGTGATCGATCCGCAGCATCTGGAAACGGTGGTCTTCAGCGTCGTCCACCTGCTCGACGGCGAGGCGTTGGCAGCCGTGGTCCATCCGCAGCCCGAGCAGGAAGCCATGCGGCTGAGGATGATTGCTCACCTGTTGCGTGGCGGCGCACTGCATCCCCTGACCGACGCGGGATGACCCACTGGACGGTGCGCATCGCCGGTGCCGAGCTTCCCGTCTTCGAATACGGAAACCCGGCTGCGCGCTCGACGGTGTTGCTGGTGCACGGCTATCCCGACAACCGTCACGTGTTCGATCCGCTGATCACTGCGCTCGGCGACACGGTCCGGGTGATCGCCTACGACACACGAGGCAGCGGAGCGTCCGTGCTGGAGCCTGCGGCGGACGTTGCCATCGAGCAGCTGGCGCGGGATGCCTTCGCGGTGGTCGAGTCGATTCCGGGCCTCACCGGCAAGGTCCATGTGTTCGCCCACGACTGGGGGTCGGTCCAGATGTGGGAGGCGATGGCCTCGCCTCGGGCGAGCACCGCATTCGCGTCGTACACGTCGGTGTCGGGGCCGAGTCTGGATCATCTGCGGCAGGTGGCACGGGCGCGGTCGGTCCGGCCGTATCGATGGCCGTCGCTGGTGGGGCAGTTGGCCAGGTCCTGGTACGTCTTCGGGTTTCACGTGCCCGTCCTGCGAACGCGAATACCGGCACTGCTGGCCCGACTGCAGGCCGAGGGCGAGCCGACCCCGACGGCGGCCGACCAGCAGCGCGGCATCGCGCTGTACCGGGCCAACGTGCTGCGGCGGGTGTTCCGTGGACCCGATCCGCGCTGCGTCGTCCCGACCACCGTGGTGGTCCCGACACACGACCCGATGCTGTCGACGAACCTCACCGAAGGTCTCGATCGGTGGATCCCCGACCTGCGCGTCGTTCACGTCGAGGCGGGCCACTGGTGGCCGCACACGCACCCGGCCGACGCCGCTCGGGTGCTGCTGGAGAGGGTGCGCGAAGGGGAGTAGGTGGCGGGCAGTGCGGCGAGCGTCGGACGGATCGGCCTCGGGCTGTGCAACCATGGTCAGTGGTCTTCTTCTCGGTACGGCCACACCTGTGATCGCTCGAACTGTCACTACTCGAACTGGATGGGGTATTTCTCGGTATGGACGGCACTGCTCTCGATCGTCTCGGTTCCTCGGACGTGCCGGCTGCCGCCGGCGGTGACGACGCGGCCGAACTGACAGTTCAGAGGCTTCTGTTCGACGGCCCGTCGCCCCTGGTCAGCGCGGACATGTACAGCGAGGTCAGGAAGGGCAACGCCGAGCGCACCCGCACCGGTGTCCGGATCGCCAAGCGCAGCGTCGTACATACCAACAGCTACTTCGGACGGTTCCCGGCCAGCTACTGGCAGCGGTGGACCACCGTCACCGAGGTGGTGTTCCGGGCGACCGTCGCCGGTGCCGGCCGGATCGATCTGGTGGCCACGGACTACAAGGGTCACGAGCGCACGATGGCCAGCACAACGGTCGATTCCGCGAACGCGTCGACTCAGTTGGCCGTTCCCGTCGCCACCACGCAGTTCCTCGACGGCGGCGCGCTGTACGTCCGCTTCACCACCACATCGAGCGAGTTGTCTGTGCAGGACGCGGAATGGACCGTCGCCGCACCGGAGAAGCTGCGTCCCACCTCGGTGGTGATCTGCACGTTCAATCGCGCCGACGACTGCGCCAACACCGTCGCAGCCATGGCCGACGACCCGATCGCTCTGCTCGGCGTCGACAACGTCTACGTCGTCGATCAAGGCACCGATCAGGTGCAGACTCGGGAGAAGTTCCAGCGCGTGGCGGCCGAGCTCGGCGACAAGCTCGTCTACATCACCCAGCCCAATCTCGGTGGTGCCGGCGGGTTCACCCGTGGCCTGTACGAGGTGCAGGGCAAGGGCGGCGATCCGGCCAACGTGATCTTCATGGACGACGACGTGCTGTGCGAGCCCGAGGCGATCGTGCGCATGAACTCGTTCGCGAACATGACCGTCGAGCCGGCGATCATCGGCGCCCAGATGCTGTACCTGCTGCACCCCGACCGCGTGCACGTCGGTGCCGAGGTGGCCAACCTGCAGAAGCTCGAGGCCGGAGTCCACGTCAAGAACGCGGTATCGGACAAGAGCGCATTCAAGCGCAAGCGTCAGCAGGACGTCCGCGTCGATGCCGGATACAACGGCTGGTGGTCGTGCCTCATCCCGTCGGAGATCGTCGGGCAGGTCGGCTACCCGTTGCCGCTGTTCTTCCAGTGGGACGACATCGAGTACGGATACCGTTCGCGCGCAAACGGATTCGCCACCGTCACGCTGCCGGGCGCAGCGGTGTGGCACGCCGACTTCGCGTGGAAGGACTGGGACGAGTGGCACCGCTACTTCAACCTGCGCAACGGCATGATCACCGCCGCCCTGCACATCGAACTCGACGGTAAGGCGCTGGCCAAGCAGCTGTTCACCGATCTGCTCCGCTACCTGGTGTCGATGCAGTACGGCATGGCGTACACGCTGATCAAGTCCGTCGAGGACTTCCTGGCCGGTCCGGAACATCTGCTCGACGGCGGCATGGACGCGGCCGGTTCTATTCGGCGTGAGCGCGCAGCCTACGGAGAAACCAAGCGGCACAACGCCAACGACGTTCCGGGGGTGCGTCCTGCCGATATGTTCATCACCCCGGCCGGCCCGCACCCGAAGAAGAGCATGGAATTCGCCGTGCTCGCCAAGCGCGTCCTCAACCAGTGGCGCGGCACGGTCGATCCGGGCCCCGTTTCCATCTCGGCCGACGACGCGCACTGGTGGCACGTCTCGCTGTTCTCTCACGCAATCGTCACCGACCGCTCGCAGGAAGGCGTCCGAGTTCGCAAGCGCAACAAGGCACATGCCGTCGAGCTGCTCAAGCGCGGTGTGTCGGCACTCAAGCGTCTGCGCACCGAGACACCCGCCGTGGCAGCGTCGTACCGCGCCGCCGTCCCGCAGCTGACGAGCCGCGAGAACTGGGCACGCCTGTACGGGCAGTAGCTAGTTCGTGCGGACCTTGGGTGCCGTGCGAATCCGTACGACGACCTGTTCGTTGTCGGCGGTGTACCCGAGGTAGTCGAATTCGGTGCCGGTGCGTGCGACGAATTCCGTCCAAGCCCGGTACTCGTGGTTGCGCCAGCCGGGGAAGTTGAAGTACTCGTCGAACACGATGACGGTGCCCACTGCGAGTCGATCGGCCACGAGGTCCAGCACGGTGACCGTCGACGAGTACAGGTCGGCGTCGAGGTGCAGGAAGGCCAACTTCTCGTGGTGGCCCTTCAGGAATCCCGGCAGAGAATCCTCGAACAGCCCCGGGACGATCTGTGCGCCGGGCACTTCGGGGATCGTGTCCTGCTCGAACAGTCCCTTCGGAAAGCCCGTACGCCAGGTCTCGGGTAGGCCGGAGAACACGTCGAATCCGGCGACGACGGTGATGTCCTTACGCGACGCCAATTCCTCGGCGATGATCTCGAGCGTCGTCCCGCTGGCCACTCCGAACTCGAGCGCCATGCCGCGGATGGAGACTTCACCGAGGGCGAATCGCAGAGTGGCGTGCGGCCGCAGGAAGGTCGGGGCCTCCGGCATCATCTCTTCGGCGAATTCTGCGCTCTGGGCGGCGGCCTCGACGTCGGAGGCGTACGGAATGTCGCGACGCATCCGCATCTCGAGACCGCGAATGAAGGCGTGCAGGTCATCGATCTCACGTCGTTGACGTTCGAGGACGTCGAGCAATTTCGCTTGCTGATCGCTGGTCTGCTCGGCCAGCTGCGCGGTCTGCTGCGCCAGAACCTCACCGATCGCTCGTTGGAGTTTCTCCCGTGCCGACGACTTGATGCGATCCGCGAGCTTCCGAGGTTCCGTCATGGGCACACGGTAGCCGGTAAGGGCGCGTTCGCAAACACGTCAGGGCTTACGAAAGTGCTCTCGACGGCCGAGTCCGCGCAACCGGAACCACTCCGCCAGACCGCGAGGATTCCTGGTGGTGATCAGGAAGAACCAGGTGAAGCGAATCCACTCCTGCGGCAACAGCTTTCGCATTCCGGGCTGCGACATGAGGTAACCGCGGTTGCGGTAGGTGAAGTACCGCTTGGTCGCATCCTCCGGGTACTGCGTGTGCATCCGGCCACCGAGGATCGGCTTGAATTCCTCGGCTCCGTTGGGGTGCACGTACGCGGTGGTGAGACACGTTCCGAACTTCAGGCCCGAGCGCTGCAATCGGCGGTGTACTTCCACCTCGTCGCCGCGCACGAACAGGCGCAGATCGGGCACGCCGACCGCATCGATCGTCGACGCCTTGAACAGGGCACCGTTGAACAACGATGCGATGCCTTCGAGCAGATCGTCGTCGGGATTCTCTGGGTCGATCAACTCCGAGCGAAGACGACGCCACTCGACGCCGCGTCGCAGCGGAAACGCCAAGCGATCCGGATCCTCGATGTCACAGACGACGGGGGAGACCTCGTCCAGTCCGTGCGCGAGCGCGCAGTCGTAGAGGGTCTCGAGCACCTTCGGGCCCTCGGGGCGGCCGTCGTCGTCGGCGAGAAACACCCAATCCGCGCCGAGCGACAGCGCATACAGAATGCCCAGCGCAAATCCGCCTGCGCCGCCCAGATTGTGCTGCGAGCCGAGGTACGTCGTGGGCAGGGCAGTCGACTCCACCAACTCACGCACGGCCGGCTCGTTCGCATTGTCGACGACGACCAGATGATCGAGCGGACGCGTCTGGGCACCGATGACGTCCAACGACAGAGCCAACAACTCCCGACGCTTGTGCGTGACGATGACCCCGACGATCTTGTCAGGCACCGGCTGTATCTTCCCGCTCGATCTCTTTCAAGATCTGCGCGACGTGGTCCCCGGCGTCGTCGCCGTCGTATGCCCGCACCACGTCCTCGATGCCGCCCTGCTGGCGAATCTGGCCGTGATCGATCCACATCGCGGTGTCACACAGCTGAGCCAGGAATTCGTTGGAGTGGCTGGCGAACACCAGGATTCCCGAGCGCTTCACCAACTGCTGCAGTCGGTGCCGGGCCTTCTTCATGAACTCCGCGTCGACAGCCCCGATGCCCTCGTCGAGCAGCAGGATCTCCGGGTCGATGCTGGTGACGACGCCCATCGCGACGCGCACCCGCATACCTGTGGAGTAGGTGCGCAGCGGCATGTCGAGGTAGTCGCCGAGTTCGGTGAAATCGGCGATCTCGTCCATCTTCGCGAGCATCTGCTTGCGGGTCTGGCCGAGGAACAGCCCACGAATGATGATGTTCTCGTAACCGGAGATCTCCGGGTCCATACCGACGCCCAGATCGAACACCGGCGCGACGCGGCCGCGGATGGTGGCGCTGCCACGCGTCGGCTCGTAGATGCCCGAGAGCAGCCGCAGCAGCGTCGACTTGCCCGCGCCGTTGTGACCCACCAGACCGACGCGATCGCCGTCCTTCAGGTTCATCGTGATGTTCTTGAGGGCCTCGACGACGACGACGTCGGAGGAGTTGCGGTCGATGGCGCCACCGGCTTTACCGAGGAACGCCTTCTTCAAGGACCGCGTCTTGGCGTCGAAGATCGGGAAGTCGACGCATGCGTCATGAGTACTGATGCTGATGGACAACTGCTGACCCCTAAACCCAGTAGGGCACGCGGGCCCGGTACTTCTTGAGAGCGACGATAGCCAGCGCCCACCCGACGACGGTGAACCCGAGCACGATGTACCAGTGGTACGCCTGCTGGTCCTCGCCGATCAGAGGGGCCCGGATGATGTCCAGGTAGTGGAACAGCGGGTTGATCTCGACGAGCTTGGCGCGTTTCGCGGCCTCGCCGCCCATCTGGACCAGTCCCGAGGTGGTCCACACGATCGGCGTCATGAAGAACATCAGCGTGACGAAGCTGCCGAGGATCGGGGCGATGTCGCGGTAGCGGGTGGCGATGATGCCGAAGAGGATCGACACCCACACCGCGTTGAGCAGGATCAAGACCAACGCCGGGATCGCGAAGATCACGGTCCAGTGCAGTCCGCCGGGGGGCCAGAAGATCGCGATGATGATCACGTAGATCAGCAGGTTGTGGCCGAGCAGCAGGAGCTGACGCCACACCAGGCGATACACGTGCACGCTGAGCGGACTGGGCAGCTGCTTGATCAGACCCTCGTTGGCGACGAAGACGTCTCCGCCCTCGAGAATCGCGGCACTGATGAGGTTCCAGATGATCAGGCCGACCGTGACGTGCGGCAGGAACTCGCGCAGGTCGATGTCGAGAAGCACCGAATACAGCAGGCCCATGGCGATGGCCTGAACGCCGGTGGCGATGGTGATCCAGAACGGGCCGATCACCGACCGTCGATAGCGCTGCTTGATGTCCTGCCAGCCGAGATGCAGCCACAGCTCACGCTGGTTGAAACCGGTCCGCAGATCGCCGAACGCGCGCCGATAAGTCTGTGAGTCCGAAACCGGAGCAGGCATCTGTTCTCCTGCCTCGCTCTCGGGATCCTTCGCTGGTGCCGACACGACGGTCGACACTACCTGCAATCGACCATGCAGCTCATTTTGCAAGCGTGTGTGTGGTGTTACAGGTACTGGCCGGTACCGCTGCCGTGGCCGCCGCCCGGTGTGGGCATGACACCGGGAGGCAATGCGCCCTGACGCATCTGCTCGAGCTGGGCCCGTGCGGCCATCTGCTGAGCGAACAGTGCCGTCTGGATGCCGTGGAACAGTCCTTCGAGCCAGCCGACGAGCTGAGCCTGCGCGATCCGCAGTTCGGCGTCGGTGGGCACGACGTCGTCGCCGAACGGCAGCACCAGACGCTCGAGCTCGTCGCGCAGCTCCGGGGCCAAGCCCTGCTCGAGCTCCTGGATGGACGATTTGTGGATTTCCTTGAGCCGATTGCGGCTGGCGTCGTCGAGAGGTGCCGCGCGCACTTCTTCGAGCAGTTGCTTGATCATCGTGCCGATGCGCATCACCTTGGCGGGCTGTTCCACCATCTCCGAGAGGTCCGATCCGTCGGACGACTCCTCGTTTGCCGCCGAACCCGAAGCGCGGGCTGCAGCAGCGGTGGCTTCTTCGCGGCTCAGTGCGAGTGGCTCTCCGTTGGGGCCGATCACGACGACGTGATCGCCGGATGCATTGTTCGACTCGGATTGCGTCATGAATCCATCTTTACGCGTCGCCTGCCGTTGCGCGATCGACAGGGGCGATTATCCTGGTTCGGTCGTTCGCAACCGGGGTGTCAGGAGGATCGAAGCGTGCGTTGTTGGCTGCCGTTCCCTGGGGAAACGGGACGTGAAACACACCCTCGGCGGGTCGGCGCTTAGAGTGTCCGGCATGGGGTACGACGTCGCACGGGTCAGAGGGTCCATTCCCTCCCTCGGCGACGGGTGGATTCATTTGGACCCTCAGCTGGGAATGCTGATTCCGGATCGCGTGTCGACGGCCGTCTCCACGGCGTTCCGGCACAGTGCGTCCAATCATTCGGCCGGCAACATCGCTGCCAAGCGGAGTGCTGCTCTGCTCGAATCCGCCCGCGTCGCAATCGCAGATCTGGTCGGTGCCTATCCGTCCGGGGTGGTCATCGGACCGGATCGGGCGACGCTGCTGACGTGGCTCGCCGATTCTCTGAGCTCCCGGCTCGGGCTGGGAACCGGCTTGGTGCTCTCGCGTCTGGATGAGGAAGCCAACGTCGCGCCGTGGCTGCGGGTCGCCAGCCGAACCGGTGCACACGTGCGCTGGGCCGAGGTCGAGATCGATACGTGCGAGCTGCCCACGTGGCAGTTCGAGGAACTCATCACCTCCACCACCCGGCTCGTCGCGGTCACCGCGGCGTCGCCGATCGTGGGTAGCGCTCCCGACGTTCGCGTCGCGGCGGATCTGGTCCACGAGGTCGGTGGACTCATCGTCGTCGATGCCGCCGGAGCAGCCCCCTACGCACACGTCGACATCAAGGAACTCGGAGCCGACGTCGTCGCGATCGACGCGGCCGCGTGGGGTGGGCCGTCGGTGGGTGCGCTGATCTTCCGCGATCCGACACTGCTCGACCAGTTGCCGTCGATGTCGCTGAACCCGTCGGCGAAGGGGCCCGAGCGGCTCGAGGTCAGTGGTCATCAGTACGCGCTGCTGGCCGGTGTCGTGTCGTCCATCGACTACCTGGCGAACCTCGACGACGCAGCGACGGGCACCCGTCGTGAGCGGCTCGAGCTGTCGATCGGGTCGCTGCAGCACTATCAGGATCGGCTCTTCGAGCATCTGATGGCTGCGCTCGCCACCCTCGATCACGTCATGGTGCTCGGCACTGCGCCCACGCGTATCCCGACCGTCAGCTTCACCGTCGACGGTATGCCCGCGGTGAAGGTGTCCGAGCAACTGGCGCAGGCGCGAATCGGCAGCGTCAGCGGGGTCCACGGTGGCAGTCGTCTGCTCGACGCCCTGGGCGTCAACGACGAAGGTGGTGCCGTCACCATCGGACTCGCTCCCTACACCACCCGGTACGAGATCGATCAGCTCGTGAAAGCTCTCGCTGCGCTCGCCCTGTGAGAGCGGCTGCGCCGCACGTGCGCGAGGTGCGTCCGGGTCGTTCCGCAGGCTTCACTCCGGCCTCGTAGCCCACTACGAAGTTCCACTCACGACCCTCGGACGCACATCACTGCACGCGCAGGATGACTTTCCCGATCGTCTCGGCGTCGTCGAGCATCCGATGGCCTTGTGCTGCTTCGGTTATCGGGATTTCGGCATGCACGACGGCGGTGACCCGGCCCTCGGAGATCATCGGCCACAGGTGTGCGGTCATGTCGGCGACGATGTCGGCTTTGCTCGACGGTCCGGTCTCGGGGCGTCCCCGCAATCCGGCCGCGTGTACCGAGCCACGCTTGGCGATGAGCTTGCCGAAGTTCAGTTCACCCTTCACGCCGCCCTGCATTCCGATGGTGACGACGGTGCCGTCCATGGCGAGCGCGTCGAGGTTTCGGTCGAGGTATTTCGCGCCCATGTTGTCCAGGATCAGGTCGGCACCGTGATCGTTTGTCTGTGAACGGATTTCGGTGACGAAGTCCTGATTCTTGTAGTCGATGAGGATGTCGGCACCGAGGTCCGCGCACATGTCCAGCTTGTACTTGGATCCGGCGGTCACGGCGACGGTGACGCCCATCTGTTTCGCGACCTGGATTGCGTGCGTACCGATTCCGCTGCCGCCGCCGTGGATCAGCAGTACTTGGCCCGAACGCATGTGCGCATCCATCACCAGGTTGGACCACACCGTGGACGCGACCTCCGGAAGTGCTGCTGCCACATGGAGATCGAGGCCCGCAGGGATCGGGAACAGCTGGGTGGCAGGCACGGCGACCTGCTCGGCGTACCCGCCACCTGCCAGAAGCGCGCAGACCCTGTCGCCGACGTTCCAACCGCTGACGCCGTCACCGAGCTCGGAAATGATTCCCGAGCACTCGAGACCGAGGATCTCGCTGGCACCCGGGGGCGGCGGGTAGTTGCCCTGACGCTGCATCAGATCGGCACGGTTGACGGCGGTGGCGGAGACGTCGACGATCACCTGTCCGCGGGCCGGTCGTGGATCGGGAACCTCGGTCCACTCCATGACGTCGGGATCGCCGAATTCTTTCAGTGTGATTGCACGCATGCATCCATGATGCGCCACCACTGTCGCAGGCGCTTTACAGGTCCCAGAGGTTGATGCCGAAGTCGCCGGCGTGACTGTCGATCTGTTCGAGTTCGGCGTCGGAGAAGTCCAGATTGTCCAGCGCCGCGACGTTGTTCTCGAGCTGCTCGACGCTCGATGCGCCGATCAGTACCGACGTCACTCGCCGGTCGCGCAGCGCCCAACTCAGCGCGAGCTGAGCCAGTGACTGACCGCGGGCCGACGCGATGTCGTTCAGTGCGCGAAGGTGCCCGATGTGGTCGTCGGTGAGCCAGTCCGGGTTCAGCGACTTGCCCTGTGCTGCGCGCGAATCCGCGGGAATGCCGTCGAGGTACTTGTCGGTGAGCATGCCTTGAGCGAGGGGAGAGAATGCGATGACGCCTGCGCCGATCGCGTCGAGGGTACCCAGCAGTTCGGGTTCGATCCACCGGTTGACCATCGAGTAGCTGGGCTGATGGATCAGCAGCGGAACACCGGCGTCGGCGAGCAGATCCGCCATCTTCTGCGTGCCCTCGGGCTTGTACGAGCTGATGCCCGCGTACAGGGCCTTCCCCTGCTGGACAGCGCTGATCAGCGCGCCGGCTGTCTCTTCGATGGGGGTGTCGTGGTCGGGGCGGTGGCTGTAGAAGATGTCGACGTGGTCGAGTCGCATACGCGTCAACGACTGGTCGAGTGAGGACAGCAGGTACTTGCGGGAGCCGCCGAAGCCGTACGGGCCGGGCCACATGTCCCATCCCGCTTTGCTGGAGATGATCAGTTCGTCGCGGTACCCGGCGAAGTCCTCGGAGAAGATGCGGCCGAAGTTCTTCTCGGCGCTTCCGTACGGCGGACCGTAGTTGTTCGCCAAGTCGAAATGGTTGATTCCCAGATCGAAAGCGCGACGAAGAATCGCGCGCTGCTTCATCAATGGAACGTCGTCGCCGAAGTTGTGCCACAGGCCCAGCGACACAGCCGGCAGTACCGGCCCACGCGATCCCACTCGGCGATACGACATGGATTCGTAGCGATCGGCGGCGGCAACGTACGGAGGGTCGATGTAGGGATCTGTCATAACTCGACCCTAGGTCGCATCGGCGAATCGGACCCCGAACCACGGCAAGCTACTCGTGAGTAGATTTCCTGCCTAAGATGACTCGCGTGACGGCCGAATTAGCCATTGGTCCCGGGGGGGACCCGCAGTGGCTCGACACTGCGGAAATGAGAGCTTGGCGTGCCTATGTCGACGGCGGTCAACGATTGATGGAGGTATTGAACAGGGATCTACAGGACAGACACGACCTGTCGATGGCGGAGTACCGCATCCTGGTGATGCTGTCCGAGGCGGACGACGGCTCCATCCGCATGAGCGAGTTGGCCGACGGGGTCCTGTCCTCCCGAAGTCGCCTCACCCACCAGATCAGGCGGATGGAAGTCCAGGACATGGTGCGCCGCAGTACCTGCGCGCACGACGGCCGTGGCGTCCTCGCCGTCATCACCGAGGAAGGTCGACGACGACTGACGGAGGCAGCACCCACGCACGTCCGCAGCGTCCGGCAACATCTGGTCGATCTGCTCACCCCGACCGAACTCGAGGTCCTGGGCGACATCTTCCAGAAGGTGGACGCCGCAATGGACGCATCGGCAACCCGACCCCGACGCTGACAGACCGGCAACGAGGGGCGATTGGGCCGGTGCCGCCCTGGCCGTTAAGATCGCACACGGAAGCGTGGCAGAGCGGCCCAATGCACTCGCCTTGAAAGCGAGAGACGTGTAAAAGCGTCCGGGGGTTCAAATCCCTCCGCTTCCGCCATATGTCGATTGATCGAGCCCGGTCCGCCCGCGAGGGTGGACCGGGTTTGTTCGTTTGCGAAGCAGCGAATTCTCGGCGTGGCATCAATACCGGTTCAGTGGGTACTACCTGCCAATGAGCGAAGAAGCGCGGCGCAACGACGGCGACAACGAGGGACCTCTGGAAGAGGAGCTCGAGGAAAGTTTCGACGCTGTCGTCACCGAAGGCGGGGAGCGATTGCATCGCACCGTACGCACCGTGCTGATCACCGGACTCTTCGGTGGACTCGAGGTCGCTCTGGGGGTGATGGCGTACCTGGCGGTGCTGGACGAGACCGGCAGTCACCTGCTGGCGGGCCTGGCGTTCGGAATCGGCCTCGTGGCCATCTATCTCGCGCATGGTGAGCTGTTCACCGAGGATTTCCTGATGCCGATCGCCGCGATTGTGGCCCGCAACGGCACGCCTGCGCAGCTCGCGAAGTTGTGGATCGGGACGCTGCTCGCGAATCTGCTCGGCGGTTGGTTCGTGATGTGGTTGATCGCGCACGCGTTTCCGCAATGGCTCGAAGTGTTGTCCGAGTCGGCGCATCATTTCGTCTACGCACCCTTGGATCTTCAGTCGATCTGCCTCGCTGTTCTCGGCGGCAGCACGATGACACTGCTGACCCGCATGCAGCAGGGAACCGAATCCGACGTGGCGCGGATCATCGCTGCCATGGCGGCGGGTTTTCTGTTGGCCGGATTGCAGTTGTTCCACTCGGTTCTCGATTCCCTGCTGATCTTCGGGGCCATCCACGCAGGAGCGGACGTGAGCTACCGCGAGTGGATCGAATGGTTCGGATACACAGTGCTGTTCAACATCATCGGCGGCGTCGTGTTGGTCACGGCGCTGCGCTTGGTGCGCACGAAGGAACTCGTGAAGTCCGAGCGTGACCAGAATTCTGAGTAGTCAGCGGAACCGGGAGTCACGGACTGCTGTTCGACACCCAGCGCTCCAGGCTCCGCCGAGTCTCGAAGCGTCGTACAGCTTTCGAGATCGGGTCGATGAATTCGATTGCACTGGCGAGTAATTGGAGTGGAGCAGTGAAATCGTCGACGGCTCGCCCGGTTGCCGTCGGGTAGAGATCGTCACCCAGGATGGGGATGCGCAACGAGTTCATGTGCAGACGTAGCTGGTGGGTTCGTCCCGTCGACGGTGTCAGTCGATACCGTCCGATGCCCTCGCGGTGTTCCAAGAGTTCGACGACGGTGTGCGCGTTGGGTTCTCCGGTCACTTCGCGTGCAGTGAACTGGCCCTTGTCCGAGACGATTCGACTGCGTACCTCGGTAGGCAGGGTGAGGGACGGTTCGTAGGTCGCGATGGCCTCGTACTCCTTGCGGACCTTTCGATCCTGAAACAACGTCTGATACGCCCCGCGGAGGGCAGGGTCGACGACGAACAGCACCAGGCCAGCGGTGACGCGGTCGAGTCGATGAGCGGGCACCAGTTGCGGCAGATCGAGTTCGAGGCGTAGTCGCACCAGAGCGGTCTGCAGAATGTGGCCGCCGCGCGGGATCGTCGGTAGAAAATGCGGCTTGTCGATCACCAGTACGGCGTCGTCCCGGTGCACGATCGAGATGTCGAATGGCACAACGGTTTCCGTCGGCAGGTCGCGGTGGAACCAGACAGCATCGCCGGGGACGTACGGCGCATCAGCGGATACAGGCCCGCCCATGTCGACGACCTCGCCCGCAGCGAGCATCTCGTCGATGCGTCCCGGCGAGATCCGTTGCTCGGTCGCCGTCAAGAACTCGCGGACGGTGGGCCATGTCCCGTCCTCGGGCATTCGGACGCGTGCGGGGTCGAGGCCGTAGCGCTTCGCCAGGGGCGGTTGCTGGCGTCGTCTCACCGACCGAGCGTATCCGCCCGCCGAGATCGCACTTGTGCAGACAATCGACAGCGATTCACCTACACAAGTGCGAACTCGCTACTCGCAGCCGATGCCGTCGTTGTCGCGGTCGAGGTGGGGGCCATAGCCGTACTCGTCGCGGTAGACCGGTGCAGCTCCGGCGTCGCGGGCGGCGTCGCAGTTCTGGTACTGGAACCCACCGTTGGGCCGGGGTGCGGGGGCGGGCGCACCCTGCGGTGCGGGCGGGGGAGCGAAAGCAGGCGGCGGCGGAAGGATGCAGAACTGAGCCGAGCCGGCACCGCACAGGAAATCGGTGATCGGATCTGCCGAAGCAAGGGCGGGGGTGGTGACCATGGCTGCCGCAGCGATCACGCTTCCGATGCCGATTCTGACCAGCAGATTCTTCGTCTTCATGTTGCTCCAATTCGAGGGGGGTGCGATGGAGCTTCCTCGACGGATCCTTGAACTGTCAACGAAGTCATTCGCGCGACCGACAGCCGTGCTGAGCAGGGCGGCACCGAAATGCGCAGGGTCGACGCGTTTGGAAACCGTCACGAGGGCGTATTTACGAACGTATGAGCGAAAACGAGCAGGTCAACCAGAACCCCGAGAAGGATCCCGACGACTGGGTCACCGGCGACGAGCCGATGACCGGTCCGCAGAAGAGCTATCTGAGCACCCTCGCTCAGGAAGCAGGGGAGGAAGTTCCCGACGACCTGAACAAGGCGCAGGCGTCGGAAATGATCGACAAGTTGCAGGGCGAAACCGGCCGCGGTTGAGCCTGCTCCGTCAGAAGTCCACTCGATGTGACATCGACCCCCGAAAAGTCCACCGAATGTCACATTGAGTGCCTTCCGAAGCACCTCCCAGTGGCAGCATCCGACCAGGTAGACCGTTATTTCTTCGGTACATGTAACAAAGGATTACGCAGACTTTTGTACCCGGGATTTCGCGGCTACTGTGAGCGGACCCACAGCCCTCGGCGTGTCTGCGTCGCGGTGGGTACGTTGTGAAACGGATGTTGTTTGTGTTGCGCCCGCGAGGGTGCGCCTGGGGAGGATGGCAGATCAGATGCACCGTCGTGTGTTGGCAGTAGCGGGGGCTGCGCTGGCTGTGACCTTGCTGTCGTCGGGTATCGCCGGAGCGCAGCCGCTTCCGGGTACCGGCAGTGCCGATGGTGGCGGGGCGGCACCTGGCATGCAGGCCCAGTCCGCGCCCAAGCCTGCCGCAAGAATCGACCGAGTCGACATGCTGACTCCGCGTCGTGCGGCCGTGTGGGTCGATTCGCCGGCCATGGGTCGGTCGATCCAGGTGCAGGTTCTTCTTCCGGCCGCGCAGGCCGTGTCCCGTCCGACGCTCTACATGCTCGACGGGGTCAGTGCCGGCAAGGAATCCGATTACAAGGAAAGCACTTGGACGCAGAAGACCGACATCGTCGATTTCTTCGCAGACAAGCCGGTCAATGTCGTGTTGCCGGTCGGCGGATCGAGTAGTTACTACACCGACTGGAATGTGCCCGACCCCGTCTTGGGCGTCAACAACTGGGAGACGTTCCTGACGGCGGAGTTGCCGCCGCTGATCGACGCGCGGTTCTCCGGTAACGGCACCAATGCCATCGGCGGAGTGTCGATGGGTGCCCAGGCCGCGATGGATCTGATCACTCGTCACCCCGATCTCTACACCGGAGTTGCCGGTTTGAGCGGGTGCTACGACAATTCGCAGAACAACCTCAAGGACGCCGTGCGCGCCACGGTCGCTACCAACGGCGGCAATGCCACCAACATGTGGGGCGAGAACGCCGACGCGAAATGGATCGAACACGATCCGTCCCGCAACGCAGAAGCATTGCGCGGCAAGGACGTCTACGTGTCCGTCGGCACCGGCCTACCCGGCCCGCACGAGCTGGGCCCCGGCGGCGGTGGAGTGCAGGAAGCTGCGATGGGCGGACCGCTCGAAGCGGCAGCGCTGTACTGCACCACGCTCTTCGACACACGCCTGCGCTCACTCCACATACCGGCCACCTTCACCTACCGCCCCTACGGCATTCATCAGTGGCCGTACTGGCAGGACGATCTTCGTGAATCCTGGCCGACGCTCGAGCGCGCGCTAGGACTGTAGAGCGAACTTCAGGAACGCGTCGTTCTCGTGCGGGTCGCCGATGGTGACCCGCACTCCGTCGTTTCCGTAGGAACGCAACAGCACGCCCTGTTCGGCTGCGCCCGAGGCGAATTCACCCGAACGTTCGCCCAGTGGCAGCCAGATGAAATTGGACTGGGATACGCCCACGTCGTAGCCACCCGAGACCAGGGCGTCGCGCACTCGATCACGCTCGGCGATCAGCGCATCGGTGCGAGCCAGCAACTCGGCCGAGGCTTCGAGCGACGCCAGAGCCGCCTGCTGAGCAATGGTGCTGACGGCGAACGCAATTCGAACCTTCGACAGTGCGGTGATCACCTCGGGGTCGGCCACTGCGTAGCCCACCCGCAAACCGGCGAGGCCGTACGCCTTAGAGAACGTCCGCAGCACGATCACGTTGCGCCGACCGCGAGCGATCTCCACCCCATCGGTGTGATTACCTGCCGCGTCGGGCCGGGTGTACTCGAAGTAGGCCTCGTCCAGAACGACGAGGACGTTGGACGGCACCGCGTCCAGGAAGGCCACGAGCTTGTCGCGCTGAACGACGGTTCCGCTCGGGTTGTTCGGGTTGCAGACGAAGATGAGCCGGGTGCGCTCGGTGATGGCGTCGAGCATCGCGTCGAGATCGTGCACGTGGTCCGAGGTCAGCGGCACCTGAACGGGCGTCGCTCCCGTCACCCGGACGATGATCGGGTAGGCCTCGAACGAGCGCCACGCGAAGATGACTTCGTCACCGGGGCCACAGGTGATCTGAACGACCTCCTGGCACAATGCGACCGAGCCGTTTCCGGCGGCCACGTTCTCCGGGGGCACTCCCAGCTTTTTCGCCAACGACTCGACGAGCGCCGTCGCGCGGATGTCGGGGTAGCGATTGACGCCGCCGGCCGCTTCCGCGATCGCTTCACGGACACTCGGCAGAGGGCCCTGTGTCGTTTCGTTACTCGCCAGCTTGATCGCACCGGGAAAGCTGCGGCCGGGTACGTAAGCGGGGATGGCGTCGAGGTCGGGGCGGATGTGCACGGTCACGTCAGTCATTATGCGCCGACCCTGTCGGTAGTTGACTTCTGCCTGTCCGTGTCAAAGCTGTGCAGGACGGCCGCGATCGTCCTATCTTCGTACAGTATGTCGGGAACTTTCAGCGACTTCGCAGTCCTTCGGTCCGCCCCCGCGCCCACAGTCGGCGCGGACGACGAGGTGGATACGGCCGCATCGAAACCCGTCTCGCAGGAGAAAGTGCCGTTGACGGCCGTCGAGCCCGATGGGTCACCGCGCGGCGGGATCGTCGTGTTGCACGAGGCCAGGGAGATACCCGAGTCGCTAAAGGATCTCCTGCGCGCGCTCGCGTTGGAAGGGTGGCTGGCGGTAGCGCCGGACCTGTTCCATCGGGGGCACGGCGACGACAAGGAAGTGTTCGGCGACGACCTTTTCGCCGATTTCGACGCCACCTCCGACTGGCTCGTCCAGCGCGGGGTGTACTCCGATTGCATCGGCGTCATCGGATTCGACGATGCCGGAACGGCCGCGTTGATCGTGGCTACCAGCCGTCCGGTCGGAGCGGCGGTCAGTGTCGCCGCAGCAGGGATCGTGGAGCCGCTCAATGCGGACGCCATCGCATTGGTCGACGCCGCGCCCAAGCTGCAGGCGCCGTGGCTCGGCCTCTACGGCGAGAACGACCCCCACACCCCACCCGAACACATCGAAGCCCTTCGCGATGCCGCCACGCGCGCCTCAGTGGCCACGAACGTCGTCAGCTACTCCGGTGTGGAGCATCGCGCCGATCATCCTCGGGAACAGCCGGGCAGCAGCGACGACACCGACCCCGCCGAGGCCGCTCTCGTCGATGCGCAGACGCGCATCTTCGACTGGTTCGACAGCTTCATGCGTTGACGAGCAACAAGCATCTTTTACGCGAACGCCGCGCGAACCTGGGGCGTCGACCAGCCGTTTTGCCTTCTGGCCTCAGCCGTGTGTAATCTCTTTCCTCGGCGGTCCGAGAGGGCCGGCAGCCTAGGAGGCGTGCCAGAGCGGCCGAATGGGAGTCACTGCTAATGACTTGACCCTTCACCGGGTCCGGAGGTTCAAATCCTCTCGCCTCCGCCACGCTGATCCGCAAGGATCGGCACGTCGGTTCTTCGGAACCGACACAACTGAACATGCGCCCGTAGCTCAACGGATAGAGCACTTGACTACGGATCAAGAGGTTAGGGGTTCGAATCCCTTCGGGCGCACAGAAGAAATGCCCCGGAGCTGCAGCGATGCGGTTCGGGGTATTTTCGATGACCATCCGAGTTGCGCCCGGCTCAACACTTACTCAACACATTGGTCGGAATTCGGCACGAAAGTGTTGAGTTCACGGTGTCGGGGCCGGACAGCCTCAGTCCCAACATTGGAACGGCTCGACCATGACACAGTGGCGTCGTGACGATCAACGAGTGGTGGCTGACGGACCCTGCCGAGCGGTATTGGATGGAGACGATCAGGCGCGACGATTTCGGCGATGGAAATCAGAGTCCCGTTCGCGAAGCGAAACGGAGTCTCGACTCCGTACTGGGAGCTCGTCAACCACGTTCGGGACGGCGACGTCGTACTCCACTGGACGACAGCCCGGGATGGGAAGCCATCCAGGTTCGTCGGTTGGTCGATCGTCGACGGTGAGCCGTACGAGGTCGACAACCTCGTGTACAACGACAACAGCCCCGCGAGCGGCCGAGAAGCTCTGTTGCGCGACTACACGGAGTTCTCGACGTCGGTTACCTTCCAGGATTTGAACGAACGCCTACCCGCCATCCGCTCGGTGCAGGATGTCCTCGAGATCGGCCGTGACGGAAGCGTCTACTTTCCGTTCGCATTTCTCTCGAATGGAACCCTCCGCCCCAAACAAGGTGGGTACCTCAGCAAATTCCCCTCCGCGCTATTCGGTGTGCTGCCAGAACTTGCTGTCGCGCAGATCCACTCTTCAGCCGACCGAGGCGTGGATGGCAAGGGATCGGAGACGTCGTCGACGGCGCGTTCGGATCG
The DNA here is from genome assembly GCF_002259025.1 of Rhodococcus sp. 05-2255-1e. Lineage (NCBI taxonomy): Bacteria > Bacillati > Actinomycetota > Actinomycetes > Mycobacteriales > Nocardiaceae > Rhodococcus > Rhodococcus sp. 05-2255-1e. The sequence continues at coordinate 143,181 of NZ_NOZE01000005.1, forward strand.
CCGGCAAGCCCTCGAGGCAGGTCACGTGTCGGACCCCAAGGTCCGGCGAGCGATCGAGATGCAGGCTGTGCGGCAGGCGATTCAGCACTACGAGTCGCTCGGGTACGAGTGCAAGGATGTCGGCGCATCCCGGCCTTTCGACCTCCTGCTTTTCGGTTCTGGGGACCTAGCCAGCGAGCGGCATGTCGAAGTGAAGGGCTCGACGGGGAACCCAATGCCGTCGAACTCACCCACGGCGAGGTCAATCACGCACGGGAATTTCAACCAACCGACCTATTCGTTGTCAGTGGTATCACTTGGCTTCGCCACGGGAGTGATGTCGTGACCAGCCCAGGTCATGGGCGAGTATTCAGTGAGTGGGCTCCGAGAGACGAGGATCTTCTACCGATCCGATTCAGACACGCCGTCCCTGACCAGCATGACCTGACGCCACCCGAGTTACAGATTTGATGACTCGTCGGAGTAGTTCGAGGGTCCGTACAGATCTAGAGTTGCGGTCAGATCTGGCGCAGAATTGATCCGTTGGATGTAATGAGCTTCGGTGACACGCGTCGATGAATGCCCCAGCTGGGTTTGCGCGGTCTCGATGCCATAGGTTTCCTTGATCAATGTGGCAACCGTCTTGCGGAAAGAATGCGGTCTCACCCAGGAGAAATCCGCGCCGAGCGCAGCCCTCCACGATCGTCTGACGTTGGATGGCGAAAGCCAGTTTCCGGTGCTGGTCACGAATACTGCCTCGTGAGGGTTGATGAATATCGGCGATTCTGCCCGGCGCCTCAGTATCGTCGCTGCGAACTCGGGCAGAACCAATGTCAACGGCGGGGAATCGCCTTTCCTGTGTTCCTGACGCCATAGGCGCTCGCCCGCAACCCGAGGAACTATCAAAGTCGCCTGAATCGTCGCGGTCGCAGGGCTGACGTCGAGACGGAGATCCGGATAGCGAAGAGCTAGCACCTCTCCGATCCGAGCCCCAGTCGCAATCAGGAGGTCCATGATGTCTTGTAGGTCTTGGCCAGGCTTGGGGCCAGGCTTCCGTTTCACCGTCCCGTCCGCGAGAACCTCTTCGTGAGCGCAATAAGCTGCGACTCGGCTTCGGATCTCGTTCAGCTCGTCAAGAGTGACGGACCTGACCGGCTGCCTGGCCTTCTTCGGCAGCGCCACTTCTCGGACCGGGTTCTGTGGCATGAGGTCCAATCGGACGGCTTTGGAGAAGACTCCTGTGCACACCACACGTGCAATGCGGGCGCTACTGGGAGCTCGCGCGGCCAGTTCTCGGAGGAACGAATCTACGGTGCCTGTGCGGACTTCCCTGACAAGTAGTTCACCGATGGCCGGTGCACACAGCTTGTTCCAAACATCGAGATAGCGGCTGTAGGACTGCGCTGCCAGTGATGGTTCCTGCTCGGCAAACCAACTCGAGGCCAGGGCTGAGACGGTCGAACTACTCGTCAGGCCGCTTGCGCGGGTTGGTGCCAGCCTGTTCTGTAACTTCGCGTTCAAGTTCCGCCGAGCGGCCTCTGGGGACCGGCCGCTTGCCTCGACCAAGCGGCGCACGCCGTCGGAATCTCGGATACGAACCTTTGCGACGAAAGCCGACCCGCGCTTTGTGTTCGTGATCTTTCCCCACTCTCCAGGGGCAGTGCGCTGCCTAGCCATCCTCTTCGTCCTGTGTGTTCATGCCCAGTTCTGTCATCCGTCGAAAGAGCTCCTCCGAGCGTCGTCGTGCATCCTCGTACAGATACTGCATCGACTCGATATGTTCGGCGGATTCGTTCTTGGACAATCCGTTTCGTAGTTGTACCCGGGCGCGACGCATGGCCTTGAGTGCATCGAGCCATTCGCGAGTGATTCCGACACGATCGTTTCTCGGGTCGAAGGTGTCTCGGACCCACATGTCGAGAGGAGTTTCTGATTGCTCTTCGGTCCATTCCGAGCTCGGTCGCATGAGTCCGGCCTCGCCGCTAAACCAGCGGAGGGCATCGTGAGATTCTTGCGGCAGCCCAGGGAGTACTTCGACCTTCCCTTTGGGAAGGTCGGGGAAGACCAACTGTGCAGGTGAGACTCCCAGTGCCGCAGCCAATACGAGCAGTTCCGAGATGTCAAGGCTCTTCTTTCGACCTGTCTCCAAGTCTGCAACCACCGACCGGGAGATTCCCCACCCGAAGTCGACGGTTCTGTCGGCGAGCTTTGCCGCGGACAGTGCGGAGTGGTCTTTACCCCGGAGTCGGCGAACTTCCGAGGCGACCCGGGCAACGATTGATTCCGCCCAAGACTGCGTCATGGATACGCAGTCTAGCTGAAAATACGTCGGTCTTGTGGGTGGGGTACGTAGTTGCTACTCTGTGGTGGAACCACATGGACTGATCCGATAAGTCCCCCAAAATGTGGCTCTACCACACAATCAGTGGAGGTGCTGAAGATGCCCAGACGGCTGCTGTCTGTCCCGGAGGCTATGGCTTGCACGGGACTTGGACGATCCAACTTCTTCAACAAGATCGCGTCCGGAGAAATCCGGAGCGTGAAGGTCGGCAAGCGTCGGCTCATCCCGGATACGGCCATCGATGAGTACATCGAAGGTCTCGAGGCGGAATCCGACGCCAGTTCAGGCGTCGCGTAAGGCCCGGGGCCAACTGCCCCTCAGGAAACTGAAACGCCCCCGGAGAATCTCGGTGTTACCAGCACCGAAGCCGAGGGCGTCGAAACCACAACCCGTGAGGAAGGAGTTTCGCCACCGATCATAAAGCGTCTTGACAAGTGATTCAAGACATTTCGCTGACGCACCGTTCTCCGCCCCTGATTTCGGTCAGGGGCCGAACGGGCGATGACGCACGCTTCGATTCGCGATCGCGCGGTCGAACCCCTCTGCTCGCACTCGAACAAGCCTTCGCTGTGAACCGTCTAGCAAAGGCCTGATGTGTCGCAGCAGCGTCGTTTTCTGGCAGAGCCCGACGTTACACCAGCCTGCCGCCGGCCTGTGCACCCTGTGTAAATCCTCTGAGACCGGCCTCGAGGCACCACACGCTCGACTGATCATCGAACGAGTGGCGATACCGAGCAGCCGCGCGTCCATCGTGACGCGGGGCTATCGGACGTGGAGCGGACAACGTGGGTGCGGAAATTGGCTCAGGGGCCATGGGGGGTCCGAGACAGACCGACGAAGTACCACGCCTTTGAACCCAGTCACTACTGAAGAGGACCCATGAGAACCCCTGACCATCATCGAATCGAGCCTCACTTGCTTTCGCTCGCACGTCGTTTTCACCCGTCACTGCCTGTGCGGATTGGCGATCGAGCCGGAATCCCCAAGCCTGCCTTGGCATCAGCGGCCAAGCGTGATGAATATCCAGGCTGTAGTCATAACGAATCCAATGACGCACTGCGCGAGCTGTATTCGGCCGTACATCGAATACCAGCAAGGCTTGAATCGCCCGTCTATCGGTCATCACCTGATTGGCCACCAGTGCCAGTGTCGCGTGCATCAGGTGCAATACACGCCACAGGCGTATCGGATCCGACAGAGCCCACTCGAACCACAGGTCCTTCACCGCTGATGCTTCCCTCTCATGTGTTGTCGGGCAATAGACCCCATTCGGGTGATGCCTCCGTCACCAGTAAGGCGACCTATTCACCCATTGCCCGCCGCGGCTCAGATACATCCCTCAGGAGACTGGGGTGCCATGCGTCCCTCGCAACCATTTCGCTTATCACCCGCAACTCCTGCAATGGAAGTGAGACCCGCCATGCCCGCTGACATCATCGCGTTCTGCAACCAGAAGGGTGGCGTGGGCAAAACCACCGAGACCTTCCACCTCACCGACGCCGCCGCGCGTGCGGGCAAACGAGTTCTCGTCATAGATATAGACCCGCAAGGCAACCTCAGTACGGTCCTCGCCGCACAGACTCTTGCTCTCGACGACCTTGGTGTCGCAGACGTGCTTTCGGACTCTTCGGGAGCAACGATCGGCGACACAGTCGTACCCTGCATCTGGCCAGGTGTCTTCCTGGTCCCGACAGTGCCCGGGAACGAATCACTCGCGTATGTGAGAGACCAGCTGGTGGTTGCGGGAGCGGGGCGCGAACGCCGACTTCGAGATGCACTCGAAACCGTTGCTGATCAGTACGACGTCATCCTGATCGACTGCCCGCCCAGCTTGGACCTGCTGACCATCAACGCACTCGTCGCGGCACGCAAAGTTGTTGTCGTCAGCCAATCTGCGCTGTTCTCGGCGAACGGCTTGGCGCGATTATGCCGGACAATTGACGCAGTCAGACGAAGCTACAACGCCGACCTCCGCCTTCTCGGTGCGGTGATCAACCTGCACGAGAACCAAACCATCGCCGGCCGAGAACAGCTCATCGAGATTGCAGCCAGCATTGACATTCTCGGTGATCCAGTGCCGAAACGAGTCGTCATCAAAGACTCGATGGAATCGCAGACCAGTCTGAAGGACTGGGGAACAACCCAAGCGCGGAGCCTGTGGACTATCTACCGCGACACAGTCGAGATCCTCATTGATGGAGAGCAGTGATGGCGCGGCCCGAGCGGATGAAGAGCGCACTGGCCGGACAAAGCCCCGTGAACCCACCTCACCCGGGCAACGACACGTCTCAGCCTGTCGCAGAAACCCTACTGGTACAGAAGAACTCGGAATCAACGGTGGATCACAGCAAGTGCAAACGCTCGTACTATCTCTACACGGCCACTGTCGACGATCTCCTCAACGCCGCGGAGGCACTATCCGCGACACCGGGAGCGCCGCGTGGCCCATCGGATCTGGTCAACGCAGCGGTGGAGGAGTACCTCGAGTCGCTGCGTCTCCGGTTCAACGACGGCAAACCGTTCCCCAAACGGACAGGTCCGCTCGCGCGTGGACCCAGGATTCGCTGACCGGTCTATTACCTAGCCACTGCACTTTTCACCCGCTATCGCGGGTACATCGCACACCAAGTCGGTCCGACGCAGCTGCCGACCGACACATTCCCGGAGATCAGGAGGCAACATAGGTGGATAGTTCCGTACTCGGTATCGAGAACCTGCCGTTGCTTACGTTGGACGAGGCGAAAGCTCGGGCGCTCGACATCGACTTCCGTCGCTGCGGTTCAGCGTGGATGCACGGCAAGATTGTTCCGCACTGGTTGCTGCAGGCCGCAATTCGGTCCGGTGCAGTTGTCTACGACCGTTCCGTTTGGGGTCAACTGGCTCTGTCTGCACACTTCACCGAAGCAAATCGACATGAAATCACCTTCGTTATCACCTACGGGTTGGACGGTGCACCGAACGTCGTTGACGGGAAGACAACCGACTACCCATCGAACATCAACCAACTCGATGATGCCGCTCAGAACGCCGTACCATCGACGCTCGTTCCTAGCCCTGAAAGTGCATTAACTTGGCTGGCGCTCCTGGTTGATTCAATCAACGAGCTGCATGACCGAGCTCGAGCGCTCGTGCGGTGGTGGCCGCGCTAGTCGGATCTTCCTGCCCCTGTCCACGAAGGCGTTTTACGACGGCAGAGTGCTCTCCATGGTGCGCCGTTCGGAAGCCACCGCTCAGGCCGAATCGCTAACGTTGGCCATAAAGCCGAGGCCGTAGAGGGTGGAGAAGCTAAGATCGGTTCGGGCGTTGCACAAAAGGTGGAGGCGTTGTAACAGGGGTTCGCGGCCACCATGCGACTCCACGATAACGTCCTCCTCGAATGATCCTGGAGGTGGATGTTGCCCCCGCAGGCAGGCATCTGTTCGACATTCCGTTGTCCGATACAGCCCCACCTGCCACCGTCCGGATCTCCTACTCAGGCCAGGACCGATGAGACTGACACCGTCGTTACGGCACGGGCTCCAGTCCGATGCGCCTGGACAGGCCAGGGGTCATATTGTGGAGGGGTGGACACCTTGTTATCGACCAGCGTTTTGGTACAACATAGCGACGTCGTCGCGGATGTGGCGAAAGGGAAGGGTACGCGGACTGTCGGGGTACCGATCCACGAGGCCCGCTTGACGGAAGCGTTCGCTCAAGACGCACACAACCTTATGCCTCCTGGAGCAGGTCGTAGCCTCCATCTGCTGTTGGAACCACGAATCGGTCGAGGTCGGCCGGATGTGCTCCTACTTGCAATCTCATCAAGTGGACTTATTTCGTACCTACGTAAGGCCAATCGACTCGCGACCTTCACCGAGGCGCAGGTTATTTCTGGCGATGTCGACGAACCTGTAGGGGTGTCGGCTACTTACGCCCGAGACCTGCGGTCGAAGATGCAGGCCGCAAACTGGAAAGATTCGCAGCTCGCGCATGCGAGGAACCTCGTCCACGACTCACTCGCAGTGGAGGCGAAGATGTCGGACTGGCGACGTGCGGTGAGACAGGTGGCGCGATTCGGGCCGATGGCCCACCGCACTGCAATTTTGATGCCAGAGAACGTTGCGGCTCGCGTCGACCTGCCCACGTTAGGTGTATACGAGAGCGGTCTGATTAAAATGTCGGGCGATCGGCTGTCGTGGCTACGTACCGCGCCTAAGCGTCCGCTTGGTGACGCGCAAAAACTCTGGCTTCTCGAGCTCCTGCATCGACAGCTACAGCGCGATCAGATTCCCTCTGCAACGCGCATTTCCTCAACCGCGTGAAGCAAGTTGGTGACGCGTCCAGCGTAAGCGGGCGGCAGCACTACCCGGTCTCGTGCAATACGGCTGTACAGGCTCGATGCCTCGTTGAGTGACTTTTCGACTGCGTCGAGTCGAGTCGGTACGTCCGCTGAGGTGGTGCCTGCCTCGGCCCTTCTGGACAGTTGCGCCATGAACTGCACTTGGGCCTCCGCCCGTGTCCAGGACGATAAGGCACGGGCGGCGAAGGTTGCGCTGATTTCTGGGAGCACGATGTCGTCGCTGTAGGGGAGGTTCATAACGTATGACAGTTCCTCTTGTGCCTTCAATGAGGCCCACAGAGCGGGTAGATACACCCTCGCAGTTGGGGGCTGACCACCGGCGGGAGACGGTTGCCATTTGGAGATGAAGAATTGTCTTAAGGTGTAAAACCAGCCAGAAGATATTGCGGTAGCGCCAGCGGCCAGACCTAGGAGTCCTTCGAGATCCGAATACCCCCAATGTACTTCATATTCGTTGACCTCTGACAGGGTGTAGATAAGCCGGAGCAAGTTGGACAAGCGGTTCGAGTCCCACGGTGCGGGCGGATAACCTTTAGTTGCCCGATTGACAACTATGTAGAAACCCTGAACATCTATGGTTGTGACAACGTCGAGCCAGTCGGCAATGTCTTTCCAGTTACTTAACGCGCCCTCATCGATGGCGACACTGGCAATGGTTCTATCTCCTCCCCATGCGTCGACGGCAGATCGGGCGTACTGGAGTGCTAGAGGTGTCCAGATATCTGTAAAAGTCGACTGGATGCACGTGGGTGCTATCAAACGGTTGTGAATTCCGACCGCAGTATTGGCGGCCTCGATTGACGCTATTTGGTTGGCGACATCGCCAGCGCTTTGTGACCACTTGATTCGGCGGAAGTTCAAAGCGTGAGATGAATGGCGTCGAGCCGAACCCGCTGGGGTTGAGGAGTAGATATAAGATTGAGGATCGAGGAGCGCATCGAGGCCCCTCGACCGAAGTCCCGTCACCGTTGTGGTGAGTGCGGCGACATCTTCGTCACCAGGGCTGAGCACGACTCCGGAGAGGGAGCCCTGATCGGAGACGTCGAAGATCTTGCTGCCCTTGCCGTATCCGTGCTGAACATAGAAGCTCATACCGTAACTCCAAGTCGGCGTAGCGGAATTGACACATTTCTATACCGCTGGCTGGGGCGCGGAGCCAGCAGACGCGTGATGACTACCTGCAGGTCCTCTTCGCACGACACGCCCTCAAAGGAGGAGGCGTCGAAGCTTTGTAGTCTCCGAAAGTACTCGCTACTGTCTATTTTTTCATACCAGAATGGATGGTGCCCGACAAGCGCTTCAAATGCGACAATCCCGATCTGAAAAAGATCTGTTCTGAAGTCGATTTCTGCGATCCGTCTCATCTCGAATTGCTCAGGTGCGGCGTATCTACCTGTGCGTGGCGATGCGCCGTACGCATCGGTGAGCGGCGAAAGATCATTGTGGTACGCAATTCCCAGATCAAGCAGAACCGGAGAACCTGCATCGTCGAAGACGATGTTGCCGGGTTTGATGTCGCGATGCACAATTCCTGCGTCCGACCACATTGCGTTGACTGCTCGAAGTAGCGCAATAACCAGACGTCGAGAAAGATCCTCGTTTCCACCGAAATTCTTAATAGCCTGATCGAGAGTCCCCCCTGGGTAGTAGGGCTCTGCATACCAAATGTAGTCTCGTCTTGAGAGCCTGCATTTTCTGGGCGGCTCGACGAGCTTTACCACGTGGGGCGAATCGACCTGGGACATACCCTCGATCTCGCGGCCGAAGCGGGTCGGAAACGGGATGGAGTCGTCGGAGTCAAAGTCGTCCTCCGGAAGTGGCTCCTTTACAATTTTGATGACAATGTCGTCTGATCCGCTACGGCCCCGGTAAGCAACCTTGTAAGAACCCTCACCTAGCTCAGGTAAGGCCAGTTGATAATCGGCAAATGCTTGCATCAACTCGTCATCGGAGAAGGGGACCGTCATGCGCTTTCGCTCTGGCTCACCCGACAATATTCGCATACTGGGAGTCGATCTGCACTCAGTAGCAGTGAACGGGAGTGTGGGGTAGCGGTCAACGGGCGTGTGGGCCAATTCGCAAGTATGTCTCGAATCGACCCTTGTGGTGCTTATTTCACAAACTTGATTTTGCAGCAGTGCCTCAGAAATGGTCGTTTCTGGGCCACCGATCTGTGAGACACGGGCGCGGCCAGAATCAACTGAGTCGGTTTGGTCTGAAGAGTGACCGCGATGGCGGGTTGGGTCCTCGATGACGTATGCCCCACAAACGAACGTTGCCGGGACACTCGCAGGTGAGACACCTAGTATTCGAAGCACGGCAGTTGTTCGCCGCGTTGCGACTCGGTTACGTCATGACCTATGAAGGAGACAGGGTTGGAAGCGGCCGGGCGAACCTCTGCACTCCGTATGGCTGTTGTCACTGCGCATTCAGGGGGCGGAGGAGCGTTCTCAATTGAGGATGACATCCGAATGGTCAAGTCCTCACTTCTCTACGCCGATTCAGTAACTCTCTTTTCGTACTCAGCGGCCATGCTCGAAGACTTCTGTGCCGCGGACCTCGCTGGCTACGAGCGACGAATGGAATACCTAGCTGCCCACACTGACGACGTACTCCGGGGGCTCGGACTCGACCCTTCGGTTCTACAAGACTCAACCCTGACAGGCAGGCAACGGAAAGAGATACGCCGGCGCGCTCGGAGAATCAATGCCAGCATGATGGAGGCCGTCGAACACCTGCTGTCCATCCAGGAGCTGACACCCGACCTTCACGACATCGGCTCAGTACTGGAATCAGGGCACATGAAAGACCTCCAGCAGGTCATGGATCTCGGACTATTGACGCTCGCTCCGGATGGTTTCGCACTCGACCCGACCCAAGACAAGGCTTCGGTATACACCGAAGCACTGGGCCGCCTGCTCAAAGATCGTCGCTTGCAACCGGTCCTGGACGAGAGGATGTCGCGGCGTGTCTTGGACGCGCAGTCGTCCGGCGAACCGCTAACGGATGACTACACCCAGGCGCGAGCTCGTAGAGCCGCCGTGGGTGCGGGGTTGATTGCGCAACTGCCCACGTTCCCCGAGGCGTCAATGAAAGACGTTATCGATGCGCGAGATCAGCTGCGCGAACCGTTGCTGTCCTACCGCGCCGAGATGAAAATCGCCGCGGAAACGATCAAGTCAGATGCGTTCGACTACTTCAATTTGGAAGCTGACATCCAAGATCTGTTCAGAGACCAAGTCGAGCCCAAGTTGCGTGACTTTCAACGCGAGCTGGCCAAGACAAAGGTCGTGCTAGATGCCGCTAATGCGATGAAGACCACGGTCGCCGCCGTTGTCTCCGGCGTAGGCGTAGAAGCATCTCTACTGCTGTCTGACGCGCAAATCACTCTGCCCGACCTCGCCACCATGGGCTTGGGTAGCGCTGCGGCGGGTGGCGTGATCACTAGTGGGTTGGGTATTGCGAAGGCCCGCTTCGACGAGATCACCAAACGCAATCAAGAGCCCTATTTCTATCTTTACAAACTCAGCAAACAGCTGTAGCTACCTAACGCTGCCCGATTCGAGAGGTTTGCCGCTGACACGCTTGACGCCAGCTCGATGCTGATTGTGCCGCCGGAAGCTAAACGACGAGTTGGGATCTGTGCATGGCTATGCATGATCATGCGTTGTCTTGCTAACGGTCGTTTCTGGGGCACCGATCCGTGAGACACGGGTGCGGCCCGAACGAAGGCGCGATCGCAGGCCGTCGGCGCGGTCCCGAACAGGGCCCGGAGCCGTTTAGGTCCCGCCGGATCATGTCAGTTTCAGACGACGGCTGCACTCTTTGCAGGCGTTTCGAGGGTGAGTGCACGTGTCTTCTGACATTCTGATGTCAGAAGTGCGGTGCACGGTCGCATGTTCGGCTCTCGGTGACAGGGAGGCTTGTGATGGACCCCGACAAGCTCGATGTCGTGGAGACCGGTGTGCTGACAGCGTCGGGGGAGCGGTGGTCCCAGGCCGAGGTCCGTTTCGCTGTCCTGGCTCCCTTGCTGGAGATGCATCCGGTGCGTTCGGAAGCGGTTGACGATGCAGCACAGCGGTTGGAATTGTCCAGGCGGCAGGTCTACACGTTACTCGGCAGGCTCAGGAACGGGACGGGGACAGTCACCGATCTTCTGACGAAGGTCTCGTCGGGAGGGCGTGGCCGCAGCCGAGTAGCGGCTGACGTCGAGGACGTGATCGGCGACCATCTCACTCGATATTTTCTTCACTGCCAGAAGCCGAGTGTCGCTGCGCTGCACCGACGTATCGCGCTGGCCTGTCACCGCGCGGGTCTGCCGGTGCCGGCCAGAAACACCGTCACTGCGCGTATCGCCGCCCTCCATCCGGCATCGGTCGCCAGGTCCCGCGGAGGACCCGATGCCGCCCGCCCGCGTCAGTCCGCCGGCGACAGTCCACCGACGGTTTCGGGGATTCTCGATCAGGTCCAGATCGACCACACCGTCGTCGATCTGATGGTCGTTGACGAGTACGAGCGGCAACCGATCGGTCGCCCTTACCTGACGATCGCCATCGATGTCTTCAGCCGTTCCGTACTCGGATTCGTCGTCACTCTGGAGCCGCCATCAGCGGTATCGGTCGGGTTGTGCCTGGGCCGGGTGTGCTGCGAGAAGCAGACATGGCTGGAGGCATGCGAGCTCGCGGAGCAGGTGCAGTGGCCGATGGCAGGGAAGCCAAAACAGTTGTATCTCGACAACGCCTCCGAGTTCAAAAGCGAAGCGCTGCGCCGCGGATGCGCCCAGCACGCCATCACACTCGAATACCGTCCTCCGGGCCGACCTCACTACGGCGGGATCGTCGAACGCATCATCGGAACGGCGATGACGGCGGTGCACGAGCTGCCTGGGACCACCTTCTCGAACCCAGCGGACCGAGGAAGTTACGACTCGGACAAGCACGCGGCGTTGACATTGCATGAGTTGGAGCGCTGGCTGGTCCTGGCCATAGCCTCGTATCACGCGAGCGTTCACACAGGGATCGGGAACACTCCGGCCGCCGTGTGGGCCGGCGGGGTCGCCGCAGCTGGTCATGCCCCTCGTGTGGTGCTCGGCGAAACCGCGTTCCTGGTGGACTTTCTTCCCGTCATCCGGCGACGTTTGACGCGCACGGGCTTCGTTCTGGATCACGTGCACTACTTCTCGAACGCGCTCAAACCGTGGGTTGCGCGGCGAGAGGATTTGGGGCGGTTCGTGATACGACGTGATCCACGCGATCTGAGCAGAATCTGGGTCCTCGAGCCAGACGGTGCCGGCTATGTCGAGGTGCCGTACCGGACGATGTCACATCCCGCGGTGACACTGTGGGAGCACAGAGCTGCTATCGCCCGTCTCCGCGAACAAGGTCGGTCGAACGTCGATGAGAGCGCACTGTTTTCGATGATCGAGCAGATGCGCGAGGTCACCGACCGCTCGCAGAAAGCCACCCGCAAAGCCCGGCGCAACCGTGCCCGCCGCATGCATCTCAACGGTGCCGCGTCTGCACCGATCTCGGCGATCCACCCGCCGGTGGAGCCTCGAGCGGGCGGCGGCACCGCAACGCCGGTCTTCAGAGACATCGAGGAATGGTGAGGCGATGACCGCATCGACAGGAAGCAGCGACGAACCCGCCGAGTCGTCCATCGAGGATTTGGGGCACCTGCGGGAGTCGGTTCGACCGCTCACCGCACTCGACGACGCGGAGCGGATCCGGTTGATCCGGTCGGAGAGGTGGATCGGGTATCCGCAGGCCCGTACGGTCGTCGACCATCTGGAGTCGTTGTTGTCGTGGCCAGACCGGCAGCGTATGCCGAACTTACTGTTGCTCGGTCCGACGAACAACGGCAAGTCGATGATCATCGAAAAGTTCCGGCGCACTCATCCGCCGATCAGCTTGTCCGACCGCGAGCAGATACCGGTGTTGTGTATGCAGATGCCCCCGGACCCGTCACCCGGCCGGTTCTACCTCGCACTGCTCATAGCGTTGGGAACACCGACCCGACCACGCAATCGGGTCCACGAACTCGAACAGCAAGCATTGATGCTGCTCCGCGCCACCGGCGTGAAGATGTTGATCATCGACGAGCTCCACAATGTTCTCGCCGGCCGCGACAACGTCCGCCGCGAATTCTTGAACGTGCTGCGGTTCCTGGGCAACGAACTACGCATTCCTCTTGTCGCTGTCGGCACCCGTGACGCCTACCTCGCCATCCGTACCGATCCCCAGCTGGAGAACCGATTCCACCCCATGACTTTGCCGGTCTGGACCAACACTGCCGACACCAGATCGCTGCTGGCCAGCTTCACCACGAGCTTCCCCCTCCGCAAACCCTCGCACCTGACATCACCGGAGATGACCGACTACCTCCTCACTCGCTCCGAGGGCACCATCGGTGAACTGGCAACGCTGCTCACTGCCGCAGCAGTGACCGCCGTCGACAGCGGAGAGGAAGCGATCACCTCCTCGGTGCTCACGCGCACTCCGTACCTCGGTCCCACCGAGCGACGTCGCCAGTTCGAACGCCACCTCGCGTGAACGCGCGGCTCGCGGCGATGCCCGATGATGCGTACGTTCGCCCGTGGCCGCTGCACCCGCCGCCACAGCCCGGCGAGGCCCTCTCGTCCTGGTTGGCCCGGATATGCGAGCTGTATCCGCACATCAAGTCTTCTGACCTGCTTGCAGACCTCGATATCGATTGTGCTGTCGAGGATCTCGACCGCTACACACCGGAGCCGATCCTCGCCGAGCTGGCCGGTCGCGGCGCAGTCCCGGTAGAGAGGGCGCGGATGATGACGTTGGCGGGGTGGACACCGTGGCTACTCGACAGCACCGACCCCGCCGACTGCGACTTCGACACCTACGTCCACCAATTCTCGATCCTGCTACCGGCCGACCTCGCGAGGGAGGATCGACGCCGCCGCACACCCACGCACGACGCATGGTTGCCGTGGGCCAGCACTCCGCGCAGTCGGGCATGCCCGGCGTGTATCGACAGCCTCGAATCCACTGCTGATATCAACATGACTCTGCTGCAGCAATATCCGGTGCTGAGCAGCTGCCTCGACCACCGTTGTCGACTCGAACCCTGCTCTGCTTTCCCTGGTCATGCAATCTTCTGGGACCAAGTCCGGTTCGGTTCGGACGAACGGGTCTCGCCCGTTCCGGTTCCCTCAGCGGTCACGGAACTCGATCGGCGCACCACCGAGGCTCTGACGACCGGATGGGTGGAACTCGGCCCAGGCCGAGTGCACGCCGCAGTCTGGTTCCGGCTGCTGCGCACCGTCGCCGACGAAGTGTCCACACCACTGGTTCGCACCGGACGGTGGGCGACAAGACTCGTTGCGATCTGGAAGGCCGCCGGTCGTTCTCGCCCGCTCCGGACCGCGTGGGTTCCGTTCGAGGACCTGCACTGGGACGAGCAGGCGAAAGTTCTGGAGGCCGCAGCGATCGGCATTGCGATGGTCGAAAGCGGTGAGGTCGACGCCGGCGGTGCGCACGCATCTCTGCTGAGCCCACGTCCCTATGAGCCGGTCGATCCCGGGACAGCTCCGACGCGCTCGTCTAATCCCGCACCCGAGCGCGATTTGTGGGCTGACGCGCACGCTGCGGCCGAGGCCGCCATCGCGGCAGCGCGCGTCGATCCCGCATCCGCCAGTTCGTTGTACAACTTCCTGCGCTGGGGGTGCCGCACCGCAGCGGCGCTGGATGAGACGGTGCAACTGTTCCTCGACCACGGGATCCCGCTGCAACATCCGCCGACGTAGCTATCACCCGATGGAGCGGGGTTGTCCGCGACGCACACGCTGCGACGGCCGAGAAGCCCGTTTTCGCGCCGGGGTCATAGTCACCAACGTTATGTGTGCGGTGACCGACGAGAATTTTCCTTCCCGCACCGTCTCCGCGGAAACGCCTGCTCAGCGTGCTTTCGGCCTGAGAAGTCTATCGGGAGGGCCCGCTACAGTCCAGCCATGACAGATCGCCAGCTCGTAGACGGCCCGACCACGATCCCGGCTGTCGTGCCGGGTGCCGCGGCGGTGTTTCCAGACCTACCGCCCGAGGTTGCTGCTCGGATCGAGCGTTCCATGGCCGCGTCCCGCTCGACCGGTACCCGCCGGGCCTACACCTCGGCGTGGCGACGCTTCGAGACCTGGTGCACCGTCGCCGGGCACCACGCGTTGCCGGCGCATCCCGCGACAGTGGCGGCCTACCTCGTCGCCGCGGCCGACACGCTCACCGTCGACGGGACGCGGGCGTACGCGGCCGCGACGTTCGGCAAGTGGATTGCGGCGATCGCCGACCGCCACCGCGCTACCGGACACGACAACCCGTGCGGGCACGAGATGGTGCGCGCCACCCTCGCCGGTATCCGGCGGGACTACGCGTCGGCGGGGGAGCGGCCCCGCAACCCGCGCGCACCGCTGCTGACCTCCGACATCACCACGATCGTCGACCACGCCCGACGCACTACAGCGGGGTGGGCGTCGGAGGTGCTCGAACGCCGCGACACCGCGCTGCTGCTGATGGGATACACCGGCGCATTTCGACGCAGCGAACTCGTAGCGCTGGAATGCCGCGATGTGCGCCGCGACCGTCTCGACGGTGCGCACGTACGGATCCGAAGATCGAAGACCGACCAGGACGGAACCGGCATCGGAACGGTGAAAGCGCTTCCGTTCACCGACTGCCACGAATCCTGCCCGGTCTGCGCGTGGGTGCGATGGCTGCAGATCGTCGCCGCGTTCGACACCGGGGGCAGAGCCGCCGTCATTCGACTGCTTTCTCGCGCAGCACAATTCGACTCCCATCTCTGCCGCGGCACCCTGCCGACCGCCGAGAAACGGTCGCCGCTGTTCCGGTCTGTCCGCAAGAACGGCAACCTCTCCGACACTGTGTTGTCCGGGGCAGCGGTCCATGCGGCGATCCGCCGCCGCGCAGCTCACGCCGGGTACGACCCCGAGACTGTCATGCAGCTCGGCGGCCATTCCCTGCGGGCAGGATTCGTCACCCAAGCCTTCCGTAACGGTGCCGATGCACATGCGATCATGCGCCAGACCGGGCACACCACACCCGCAATGGTCGAGACATATGCCCGCGAGCACGCCCCTCTGGTCGGCAACGCGGTCACCGAACTCGGTCTATGACCGGGCGTGTGACTTCACCCGTGAACGCCGATAGGGCGACCGGGGTAGATGCTGACCACGACGACTGCACCGGTTCGATTCGACCAGCGGATATCACGAACGTGGCGGTGCCGAAGCGGGATCGGCACACGTGGTCACTGTTCGAGGACTGGTGCACCGCCCATGACGAAACACCACTGGCGGCCTCCCCGGATTCACTTGCTCGGTTCCTCTCGGCGCACCCCGCGGCGTCCACGACCCAGCGCCGCCGGATCGCGGTGATCGACGCCGCCCATTCCCGGCACCTGTTACCCCAGCCGGGCCGTGCGGAGGTCGTCCGGGCTGCGCTGGACGTGGCGCGTACGGCGCGCCTGCACGAGCTGGCAGCCGTGATCGGCGGCGTCATCGCGCGCCTCCCCGAATCCGGTTGGCCGTCCGAACTGTTCGCGCGGCGAGACGCCCTCGTCCTGGTCTTTGCCTCGACCGGTCTGCCGTACACCCAGATCGCGGCCCTGCGGCCCTGCGACGTCACCGCCGATCCGAGGATCGATGCCCTTCGTATCGACACAGGCCGCGGCGTTCGCACCGTCACTCCTCTCGCACTGATGGAGACGGGTATCTCGCCGCGGACGGTGTTCCAGCGCTGGTTGGAGGTGCTGGGCCATCACACGCGGTACCCGAACACTCGAATGCTCGCCGACGCTCTCGATGCCGTGGGCGGTACCGGGCTCAGCGGATTCGACCGGTACGTCGATCCGGCCGGTCGACAGCCGCTGTCGACCGCAATCGACCGGTGGGGTCACACCCCGCTGACTGCGACTGCACTTACCGCCCATGCGGTCGCCGACATCGTTCGAGCGCACCTGGACGGACGAGCACCTGTGCACCGACACCATTCGGTGCAGGCACGGCAGCCGAGCACAGATCTCGTACCCAAGCCCGCCTCGGCTTCGCTACTCGACCCCGGCTACTACGAACACGGGACTCGGGCACGCCGAGACGCACACCAGCTACTCGGTGGCGTCGATTCGACGCTCGACGACGTCGAAGAGCGTGCGGATTCACTGTTGAAGCGGCTTCTCGAATTCGTCGAGGCAGAAGTGCCGCCGTGAGGTCGGCCGTTCGTGCCGCGAAGATGGTCCCTGCACCCGTTCAGGCCGCTTCTGTGGCGTGGAGACGCTCGACGAGACCGGGGTGAACCGATCGATCAGATCTCCGCTTGCGTGAACTCGACTGTGTCGCCCTCCGGTGCACCGACATTCCGGGAGCAATCGCCGGAGGGAACTTCGGTTCGGGTGAACCCCTCAGGCTCGGTGTGCGTACACCACAGTGAAGCCCACCGCTGGCGTGGGCACGAGGACAGGACACGTGATGAGCACTTCAAGGTTCCGTATGGCAACGTCGCTGCTCGCGTCGGCGGCGGTGATCGCCCTCGCCGGGTGCGGTTCCACCGAACCCACCGGTTCGGTGGCGGTGTCGAGCACTCCGGTGTCCACGTCGGCGGACGCGAAGGCTGCGACACCCGATGTGGCACCGTCCGAACCCGGACTGGTGGTGTACGCCAGTAACTACTCTGTGAGTGACACGGTCTCTCGGGTACAGCGCGCGCTGGAGACGGCGGGAGCTGTGGCAGCCACTGTGGATTTCGAGAAGTTGGCACAGGGAGCAGGTGAGACGATCCGCCCGACCACCGTGGTGATCGGGGGGAATCCGAAAGCGGCGTCGCCGTTGATCGCCGCGGACCAACGGGCCGCGATCGACCTTCCACAGAAGTACCTGGTCTGGCAGGCCGCCAACGGAACGGTGTTTCTGGCATACAACTCCGCCGAGTACATCGCGACGCTCGCAGGCATCCCGGTCTCGTCCGACGCCCTCGACGGACTCCGGGCCGGCTCGGCATCGACCGCGTCCGATGCGACGGGATCCTCGGCGGCCGCCGCAGAGGGCACCGATGTGTCCGCAGCGCCGGGATACCTGGTCGAGAAGACCAGTGATGCATCGGTTGCAGCGTCCATTGCCCGATACGAGGCAGCGTTCGCGGCCAAGAATCAGCCCACAGTCGCAACCGTCGATCTCGCGTCCGCCGCTGCCGAGACACCTCTGAGGCCCACCATGGTCACCTACGTCGGTAATCCTGCGGTCTCGACTGCGCTGGTCGGAGCGCAGCAGACCATGGGGATCGACCTCCCCGCCCGATACGTGGCGTGGCAGGATGCCGAAGGGATCGTTCACGTGGCTCACCCCGATATCCGTGTACTCGCCGCTCGGCATTCGATCTCGCCGACCAATCCTGTTCTCGACATGGTCGCCGCCGCCACGACCGGTTTCACCGATGCCGCTTCCGGCTCGGGCAGTTAGGTGGACGGTGTCGAATCCGGCTCACAGCACAACCACCAGCTCGTCGATGCGTCCGAAGTCGCCATGTCGGCGCTCTTCCGCGAGCACCAGCACGCAGTGACTCGATTCGTCAGCCGCTACACCCAGACCCGCGAGCAGTGTGAGGACATCGTCCAGGAGACGATGTTGCGCGCGTGGCGCGGGATCGACCGCATCGATGTGACGGCAGCATCGACGCGGTCCTATCTCATGACCATCGCGCGAAACGTACTCACCGATCAGTGGCGGGCGAGCACGAGCAGGCCGACTCTCGTCCACGATCAGATCGCACTCGCCGCCGAGTGCATCGACGACGAATTGGGCGGGGTCCTCGACGGGTGGCTCATAGACGAGTCGCTGCGTCGGTTGTCCGAGGAGCATCGAGCAGTCATCGTGCTCATCTACTACGAGGGTCGAACCGTCTCCGAAGTGGCCGCGCACCTCGATATCGCGGTCGGCACGGTCAAGTCCCGCTCCTATTACGCTGTGCGTGCCCTACGCCGGATCTTCGACGAGTTGGGATTGATTCCATGAGCTCAGCGCACGACGAGATCCGACCACTGCTCGGGGCGTACGTACTCGACGGACTCGAGCGCGACGACCGAGCAGCGGTACGACGACACCTCGACGACTGCCTTGCCTGCCGAACCGAAATCGACGTCCTGGCACCCGTCGCAGGAGTGCTTCGACGTCGCAGGCAGCCAGCAGATCTCTCACCGGTGCACTCGACGGCCGGTGCAGACCAGCGACTCGACCACCTGCTGAGCGCGATGAGGCATCAACGGACCTCCGAGAAGAGGCGGCGGCGAGTGTGGACTGCGGTGTCGGCGACCCTCGTTCTGGGAGTCGCTGCGGCGATCGTCCCGCTCAGTACCCTCGCCCGCTCCGACGATTCGACAACGGTGAACGATGCGGGTGCCCGCCCGCTCGTTCTGTCGAGCACCGTCGGGGCCACAGGTGACCTCGAGCTCACCACGAAAGCCTGGGGCACATCGATCGACGTCGACGTTCAACAACTCCCCGGCGCAGGCATCCTCACTCTGCAAGTGGTCGGCAACGACGGGACTCGACAACAAGCAGCTCAATGGTCGGTCACCGCGAGCCGAGCAGCAGCGGTGACCGGCGCAACGTCCCTTTCTGTCGAGGACATCCACTCGATCGTGATCGACGATCCGGCGGGCAACACGATCGCGCGGGCCTCTCGCTGAGACCGAGTCGTCACGGACACGGGCAGGTTTCGATGCGGTGCCTCGGACAGCGTGTCGGTCGCGTGGCCGCCCGAACGGCTGGACCGCGGTCGAGTGAGATCGGGACGCTGACGACGTACCCCGGATCGACATCCGAGTCCGAACGCGCTGGCTCTGCGTTCGCCGCACCGCATCGGTCCGTCGCTCGTTTTCCGGACTCATTCCAGAAAAGTCGTGCATACTTTCGGTCGGTTCGGTACCCACTGTGGCATATACCAAGGGGGGTATGTAAGTACCCTAGGGGGTATCCGACCTGATCTGGAATCGAAGTCGATGAGAAGACGGGTGCAATAGGCACCACACGGCCTGTCGTGGTTATCTCATAGGTGTGTTCAGGCAGCGGAGTCGTCAAACGCTCAGCAGTGGTCGTCGAGGCGAGCCACCGAGAGCTGGCGTCTACGGCTCACGGTGCGTTTCCCCATGGCCAGCAGTACGTGTGGCGTGGGTCAGCAGTGAGTGCGGCGTATGACAGATGATGACGTGTGGTCCGGAAAGCACGCCCGAGCGCACGATGCCCCGGTCCGCTCACTCAATGCGTCGGTGTTGCGATGGAGGATCGACACTGCACGGTCCATTCCACTGTTCGATCCCGACGACGGCGGCGACGCGGCTCGCTGTCTGGTGCTGTTGGAGTCTCCGGGGCCGAAAACGATACGTCCGGGCGGGACCAACATGTGTTCGTTCGACAATCCAGATCGAACGAACCCCGTGCTGAAATCGGTGTTCGCCGACGCGGGTATCGACCGGGTGCAGTGCGTCAAGTGGAATATTGTGCCGTGGGCAGTGCTCGATGACGCCGGTCATCCGGTATCGCCGACGGCATCCGTTCTCGGTGAGGCGGGCCCATATGTCGGCGAGCTTATGGCCTTGCTGCCGAAACTGGAGGTGGTTTTCGTTCTTGGTGCGAAGGCTCTCGATGGCTACATGCGCGTCATCACTGCATCTGCTCCCACCCGCCTCCTCCCGGTGATAGCGGCACCGCACCCCTCGGCTCGCAACGCACACGCACCGGCGGCTGCTCGCCAGCGGTTGATCAACGCAGCACTGTCGGTCGCAACGCACCTGGAGAAGGCACCTGAACCCCGCACTGTGCTGAGGTAGGGCGGATCGTGCTGCTGCTGCCTCCGACCGGTCAGTCCTGGTGGGGCTGGCGTTCGCCGGTGTCGGTGTCGATGTCGATCACCTCGTCCGGGCTGTCGGGGTGGTACTGGATGATGTGTGGTTCGGCGGCACCCCGGCGTGCACCGTCTCGATATGAGAACCAACATCCCGCGAACAGCACCACTGTCACGATCGCTGCGACGACGGTCCAGCCCTCGAACCCGCCGGCGAGGGCCGTGAGAAAGGCCCCCGCAGCAGCTGTTCCCGCCATCAGCAACAGCCAGGTCAGATAATTTTCGGTGACTCGTGCCCAGACGCGTCCGCGGCTGCCCCGTCTCGGGGTATCGGAAGTCGGTGTGTCTGCATTCGGTGTGTTCATCGTGATCGTGAGTCCTTTCCGGGGTCAGTGGTCGATTGGATCAACGCTGTTCGTTCGGTATCAGCGTTCCGAGTGGGTACTACCCGGCGGTCGGTTCAGCTGGGTTGAAAAAGTTTTCCTTGCACGCTGCCGCGGAGAGTGTGGGCGGCGACTGTGCCCCAGGCTGCGAGCAAGGCCGCATACAGTCCGATTGCAAGGGCCTCGACCGCGGCCGACCCCAGAGCGCCGCCGAGGGCAGTGGCACCGGTGACGCAGGTGCCGATGGGGAAGGTGAACGACCACCAGGTCAGTGAGAATGTCAGTCCCTTCTGGGCGGCATGGATGGTGAGGGCGGTTGCGAGGGTGAACATCAAGACGCCGAAGCCGCCCATCGTCAGTCCGTACAGAATGCCGAACACGTGCAGGCCGGTTGCGACGGAGGCGGTCTCGCCGGTGAACACCAAGGGTGCATCGTTGCCGAGCAGGTTCGCGGCGGTGATCGATTGACCGATCATGCCGAGGGTGATCCACACCGTCGGTGCTGCCTGGACCGGCGGGATTCCGCCGTGGACGAGCCGTCCGTAGATGAGCGTCATGGTCAGCATTCCGATGATCAGTGACAGCCCGAACATCGCGTAGCAACCGGACAGCATGGCCAGGCGCCATTGCCCATCCGCGATATGAGGGAGCAGCAGCGCACCGGTGGAGGCGGACACCATCGGCGGTACGACGGGCATCAACCACGCCGGGAGTGCGACGGCGGTCTGGTGATCGTGGGCGGTGATCATCAGGTAGGGCACGAGAATGCTGGTGATCAGCCCGAGGGCTGTGCCAGCGGTCCACAGGACGGCAAAAATCACGGTTGCGGGCGCCGCTCCGATGACGTCTTTGCCCAGCAGCATCGTCCCGGCACCGACGGTCAGCAGCGCCATGGGGGGTGCGCCGTAGAACTGCACCATCACCGGATGCGCGGCGTGCTCACGCGCATACTGCCGGTGTCGGATCCAGTGCACTGCGAAGGCACCGGAGAGTGTGATCAAGGCGACCGACGCTGCGATCCACACGATCGTTGCGAACACGTGCAGTCCGGGGATGTGGGCGGGCAGGGTGGCGGCGGCGTTGGCGACGATACCGGTGCCCATGACCGAGGCGAACCAGTTGGGGGTGATGTGTTCGAAGATCTGGCTCGGGTGGTCGAGGTCGGAGAGCACCGGCCACTTGCGCGGCCGCTCGGTATCGTCGCCGCGCCGAGACGTGATGGAGGAGCGGTGCAGAGCTGTCGTGGTCATGACTTCCAGCGTCCTCGCACACAGTCGTCACCGGTAGACACCGATTACCTGGCCGGTCCCAACCTCAGGTTATGACTGCGGGGATTTGAGGGCGACGACGAGCAGGTCGCTCGACGGTCCTCGCAGTTCACGGCCCGCGGGCCACACGGCACGCAGGAACCGGCGCAGGTCGAGCCCCTCTGTGTGAACGCGGGCCAGCGTTCCGGCGGCGATCTCGGCGGATACCGCGAGGGAGCTGAGTACGGCCGGTGCGAGGCCGCCGATGACGGCAGCTTTGATGGCAGTGGTGGAGGACACCTCGAGCAGTGGCGCGGCGAGTGGGCCCGCAGTCCGGAGCGCACGTTCGAGCGCGAGACGTGTGCCGGACCCGGGTTCGCGGGTGACCAGCGGTGTCGCGGCCAGTTCGCTCGCCGTGATCGTTCGTCGAGCCCATTGATGATCGGGGGCGACGACGACGACGAGTTCGTCGCGGGCAACGTCCTTCGAGTGGAGTCCGCTGGGCAGATCGGGGCTTTCGACGAATCCGATGTCGGCGCGGCCGTCGAGCACCGATGCGGCTACGTCGACAGAGTTTCCGGAGGTGAGAGTCGGTGTGATGGAAGTGTCGTGGGAGCGCAGTGTGATGAGCCATCGCGGTATGAGGTATTCGGCGATGGTGAGGCTTGCGGCGATACGAATGTGGCTGTGGCGGTCGGTGCGCAGCATTGCGATGCTCGTGGCGAGCTCGGCGGCTTCGGCGATGACGCGCTCGGCCCAGCCGGCGACCAGTTCGCCGGTTGCGGTGAGGGTGGCACCTCGCTGCCCGCGATGCAGGAGTGCTACCCCGATGCGGCTTTCGAGTGCTTTCAGGCGTGCGCTCGCCGCTGGCTGCGACATGTCATGCGCCTCCCCTGCGCGTCCGATGCTTCCCAGCTCGGCGACGGACAGCAATAATTCGTAGCTGATCAGGTCGGTCACATGGGTCGGCAGGGGCACGGTGCCAGCGTAGAGACTGCAGTCGTAGCGGGCGCGGAGCCCACAGGCGCGTTTGCCGGAAAAGTCCCCATTCGATGCTCAATGCTCGCGGGAAGTGGAACGGGGTCGCGGCACTGGATCCCGTGGTTCGTTCACCCTCACTGACGCCACCTGCTTTTATCCAGTTCTCGTCACCCAGGATTGCCTTGGTTCGTGCGAGTTGTTTCGAACTTCACCGGTGCTCTCGCAGCGTGAGCTGGGACAAGGCAGGGGATGAGTCGGACGTAGGCGACCATTCCGATCAGCTCCACCAGTGTCTGCGTCACCACGACCACGGCAGCAAGAGACAGTGCTGGTGGCAGCGCGAGCGCCAGCGGCAGAACGACCAACGAATTTCGGGTGGCACCGGAGAAGATCAAGGCCCGAGCGTCCGGGACGTCCAGGCGGGTCACTCTGGCCGTCGCCCATCCGACAACCGCCATGATGACCAGGAACGCGACGAAGATCGGCACCGCGGCAAACAGCTGGGAGCCTTCGGAGCGGACTGCGTCGATCTGCGATGCCACGACGACGGCAAGAGTGGCCATCATGACCGGCACCATCGCCGCGGCCATCACATCCATGATCTGGGTGCCGATACGCCGACGACGCGCAAGTGCTTGCGTCAGGGCCGCCAACACCAGAGGAACAACGATCAACAGCACGAACGCTTCGACGAACGGTGCAATGTCGATGATCTCCACCAGCTCGGACCCGACGAACAACCACAGGTAGAGCGGCAGGAACGCGATCTGCAACAACATCAACAGCGGCGCGCTCGCGAGGAGCCGTTCCGACGCTGCACCGGCCAACCCACTGAAGACGATGACGTAGTCGATGCAGGGAGCCAACAACACCAACAGCACACCGACGAGTACCGCCTGATCAGCAGCAACGAACCGGGTCAGAGCGAATACGACGATTGGAACGAGCACGAAATTCAGTACTACGACGCTGAGCAAGAATGTGCCGTCGCGCAGCGATGCGCCGATGGCGGAGAACGGAACCGCGAGGAACGTAGCGTAGAGCAACACGATCAGTACCGGATTGATAGCAATCTCGAACGCATGCGCCGACGACGGCGCACCCAAACCGACACCGCCACCGATGAGCAGGGCCAGCAGGTAGAGCGGGATCTGGAACTTCTCCAGCCACGCCACCACCGAGGTGGTGCTCGATATGTTCATGCGGTGCCCACCGCGGTGTTCGCTGAGATCAGCCAGGTGCAGTCCGGATTGCATGGCGTCGGCGCGTCGGGTGTGTCCCCGAGCCGGGCCAGCGCGTCGGTCAAACTCTCACGCAGAGCGGTCAATTGAGCGATCGATTCGTTGGCGTGCGCGATGTGGGACTCGATGGCGGGGCCGAGTTCGGCTTTGACTGCTGCGCAGGAGTCTTTCTCCCAGACACGAAGGAGAAGTTTGATCTCCGGCAGCGACAGGTTCAGGCTCTTGGCGGCGGTGATGAACGCCAAGCGTTGCCGAGCGCGGTCGTCGTAAACGCGGTAACCGTTCGCCGAACGGTCCGCCGGGAGCAGGCCCTCGCTTTCGTAGAACCGTAGCGTGGTCGCCGGGACGCCGGTCGCCGATGACAGCTGTGAAATGCGCAGAGCGGACATGCGCACGAGGATAAACCTTCGAGTCGGGTGGAAGGTCAAATCCTTGACCTTCCACGCAGGTGCTGGGGCTAACGTCGGGCCATGTTCCCAGCGAGACCGCGCCCGGACGTCCGGGCGCTCATCCGTCTAGACCTGACGCCTCTCAGCGAGATGAAGGCCCCGTCGGCGTGCACGCTCTCAACGGCTGACCAACCTGAGGGTATCGAGTTGTGGGCAACGATCCTCACCTGCGCTACCAGCCGCGGACGGTCGACGGCGGACTTGTATTCACCTTCCCGTCACGTAGTGCTCGGAGTCGGAGTGGGTCCGCGATCAGTCGGGTGAGGCTGCCTGAGGGGTCGGTCCGAGCCGGACATTGACCCAGTGTCGGACCGGAGGGATCGACCACATGGTCCACAGTGCGAGGAGCGCAGTGCTGGCGGCAAGAATGCTCGCGGCGACGTCGAGCGGGAAATGTACGCCGAGGTACAGCCGGGAGGCAGCGACGGCGAGCGCGAACAGCACTGATGTCGTGCGGGCCAACCGCCGGACAATTACGTGCGCCCGAGCGGTGAGCAGGACCACAAGCCCGATCATGGCCGCAGCCACCGCTGTATGTCCAGACGGGAACGACCACACGGTGTCGGGAGGAATCAGCCAGAACCGTTGCGGGGGACGGGGTTCGCGGATGCTGTATTTCGCGATTGTCGACACGACGAGGGTAGATGCCATCACTGCCAGGGCCCATGCCGCGTCGACCCGTCGGCCTCTCCACGTGAGCCATGCGGCGATACCGATCGCCACCACGATTCCGACGACCGGTTGTGCGCAGTCCGTGACAAATTCGGCGAGGGCAGTGGCCCAGCCGGCGCGATGAAGGGCGATACGGTCGTGGAACCGCAGACCCGCCTCTGTCACAGCAGTGGTGGAGGCGAGAGTGCCGGCGGCGAGCAGTGCGGCAAATGCGAGCAGAGCGGCGGCAAACGGCCGAATCCACGGACGAGCAGGAAACATAGGTGACTTTCCTTGGTTGGGTTGCGTGGGATGGACGGTGGGGTGCCAGGTGCGGCGACGACCGGTGGCGAGTAGGGCGGCCACTGCGATGACCTGGATTGCGGGAACGACGGTGAGCGACGCGGGAATCGAATGTCGTAGAGCAGATCGGTTTTCGGCTGGGGAACGGATGGCTTTGCCGCTCCGTTCGTCGATCACGAGAACGCAGACGCGCCAGTGCGCCGGCGATCCAGAGGAAGTGCACGGCGATGACGGGGTGGGCGTAACCGGAAACGTCGACGCCCAGAAGCGGCGGCTTGGTGTATGCCACCGGGCCGGAGACCGAGCGCACCATCAGCGCTGCGACCTCGTCGGATGCGGTGACCACACCCCGACGACGAAGGCGGTAGCCCCCCGCGAGGCGAGGGGGCCGGTGATCGAGCGGGCACCTTCGTAGACGAAGTCCGCGAGCATGCTGACCGTCCCGAACGCGACAACGAACCGACACGCCCCCCATCGATGGTCGTGGCGGTTCGGTGGATTTCTTTCTGGAAGCGCGCGGCGGGAACCCGGTGCGGCGGATGGGTCACCGGCGTGTTTGGGCTGCGTCACTATGCTGCCTATCGGTAGCGGGGACGAGGAGGACCGGGCGGTGGGCGTGGCGGGCGAGTGTCGCGGACACCGATTCGCCGACGGCCCTCTCCACCAGTGACATCATCCCGCCGCGGGTGGTACCGATGATGATCATCAGGGCGTCGTTGGCGTCGGCGATCGTGGTCAACAGTCGAGCCGGGTTGCCCCGCCTCGAGTAGAACGCCCAGTTCCCGGGGATGGCGGCCAGCATCGCGCATGCCTCGCGGCGCTCTTGTTCGACAGCGTCGGCGATGCGTTGTTCCCAGTCGTCGCTGTCCGGGTCGATCGGCAGGTCATCGGTGTCGACGATGTGCGCTACATGCAGGAACGCGTTCAGTCGACCGGCAAGGTCCATCGCGTAGGTCAAGGCAGCGTGGCTTGCTGGGTGCCGGTCGAACCCCACGACCAGGTGGCACACCGGTTCTACCGAGGCGGCGGGGCCGTCCACCTGTAGCGGAGCGCGCCAGTCCCCTAGGTCGTCGCAGGAGGCGTGGCTGGGATCGTCCTCGGTCATTGTTTTCTCCTCATATTGTTTTCTCCTCATACGGAAGCCAGGACGAGACCGGCACCGCCGGCGACGACAGTCACCAGCAGGGTGCCGACCGCGTTCAACACGCCAGCGATGTACTTCTGACGTTGGATCAGCCGCACCGTCTCGAAACTGGCGGTGCTGAAGGTGGTGTACCCGCCGCAGAAACCGATGCCCACGATCAGCTGAAGTTCCTGGGGTAGTCCGTGGAAAAGGATCAGTCCGGTGACGAATCCGAGGAGCAGTGATCCGGTCACGTTGATGATCGCTGTCGCCCAGGGAAAATCCGACGCCCGGCGGTGCCTGATGGCCCCGTCGAGCACAAAACGGACGATCGCCCCTGCACTGCCCGCGCAGGCGATCCAGAGTGTCGTCATTGTGTTGCCTCCGCGGGCCGTGTCCGCAGTCGCGCGGCGATCGCGATTCCGGCGGTGGTGGCGACCAGACCCACCAGTACGGTGCCGGCCGCGTAGCTGCCGGCGGCCCACCACTGATGGCTGCGCAGAAACAGATCGGTATCGACGGCCAGTGTGCTGTAGGTAGTGAACGAACCGAGCATCCCGGTGCCCACCAACAGCCGGACCCGCTGCCGCCACCCTGTGTCCGGGCCCAGGCGAGCCAATCCCTCCAGCAGCATTCCGAGCAGGAACGCCCCGACGATGTTGATAGCGAAGGTCGTCACCGGCCAGCCACTCGCGGCAGAGGAACACCACAGTCCGAGTTGGTATCGGAGCGGGGCCCCGACCAATCCACCGACACCGACGGCGGCGATCGCGGACGCTCGCGCATGCAGCGGGCTTGGGGGCGCACTGTCGGGATCGACCGGTAGGGTCGGATTCGGGTCGTGATGGCCGTTCATGGACAGACTCCTTCCACTCAGGGAAAGGAGCCATCAGCCCCAGGGTTGGGGCGGTTCAGACAACCCCCTACGGGGCGGTCTCGGCGGAGATCCATCGCCGGACACCACTATAGCCTGACCAGGGATCGACCCAAGCAGATCCGATGTACGTTCGAGATTCTCGGTCAGCAGGCCGAGGTGTCTATGTGCCAGCTGTCAGTTTCAGAAGACGGCTGCACGATGTCAGAAGTGCACTGCAGTGCAACTCCGAGTTCTCGAGCACACGTCCGGCCTTATCCAGTGAGCGCTGCGATCCCTGACTGGATAGCGCATTGATGGTGAAATTTCCCATCAAGTTTTACTGGCCGTCGGTGAGCTGCGGGTCTAGCGCCGCGGCCGGCCATGGACGGCTGTTGTCGCGCGAAGTGCTCGATCGGACACTTGCGGCATGGGCGGCGAGAAAGTTGTCGACGATTTGGATGCAGTCGTCGGCGTGGATGTGGCGCAGTCCTGTGAGGCGAGCGAACACTATCGGTCCGAGGAGCTGAATGAGGGCGAAGGTGGTGTCGATCTCGCCGAGCACAGCGCGAGCGTCAGGCGCCGTCAGGATCTGATCCAGGGACCTGCGGTATTGCTCTATGACACGGGCCCGAAGCGAGACCACCGCGCCAGGATCGAGATCGCGCCGGCTGGCGTCGCCGCTGTTGACGGGCCCCATTGCCAGCCAGGCCAGCGTGGTCATCTGCACCGGAGCTTGGTCGATGAGGTCGGCTTGGGTGGTGAGCAACGAAATCAGACGTTCACGTAGCGGACCGGTATCGATATCGGTGTCGACTGGGGGTAATAGTCGCTCGAAGGTTGCAGCGAGCAGGTCAGTGGTACTTCCGAAATGTCGGTACAGAGTGGCACGTGCAACCTTCGACATGCGGGTGACCGCCTCCACGGTGACCGCCTCCACACCGCCGGTGGACAGCAGCTGACCGGCCGCTTCGAGTAACCGGTTACGTGAGCGCGCCAGCCGGGGGTCGGCCGAGCCCTCGGTTGCAACGAGAGGGTCGACCATGAACGGGCTCCGCTCCATTTGACTGACAAGACATGTCCTCGATTGATCATTCTGTCACACCCGCAGAGTTGTGATACTAATAGTCTCGAACCGAGACGATCAGTCTCGAACTGGGAGGCTGGCCGTTGAACGAACGTAGATCCGACTCTGCCAGCGTCGCTCGATGGAGCGGTGCCCAGTGGTGGATGTTGATTGTGTCGTGCATGGCAGTCGCGTTGGTGGTGGCCGCAATGGCAGCATTGTATTCAGCGTTGCCCCAGATCGCGGTCGCGACAGGGGCGACGCAAGCCCAACTGACCTGGATAGTCGACGGTTATACGTTGGTTTTGGCGTGCTTCGTTCTGCCTGCCGGTGCGATCGGTGACCGGTACGGTCGCCGGGGGGTGCTCGTGGCGGGGTTGGCGTTGTTCGCTTTCGCGTCGGCATTGCCCTTGTTTCTCGCCGACCCGGCGTGGCTGATCGCTGCTCGCGCGTTGGCTGGGGCGGGTGCGGCGCTGGTCATGCCCTCGACGCTGTCGATACTGACCGCGGGATTTCCACCGGCGCATCGCGGCCGCGCTGTAGGTGTGTGGGCCGGGGTTGCTGGATCCGGGGCGGTCCTGGGCATCCTCGGGGCTGGTGTGCTGCTCGAGCAGTGGTCGTGGACCTCGGTGTTCGTCGGGTTGACCGTCGCCGGAGCGGTTCTGGCCGGGTTGGCATGCAGTATCGCGGAGTCCCGCCAGCAGGAGCATCCACCGGTCGATTGGGTGGGCGCGGTGACCGTAGTTGTCGCGGTCGGGGCGATCGTCTTCGCTGTGATCGAGGTTCCGGCCCGTGGCTGGTCGGATTCGCTCGTCGCCATCAGCACTGCGGTGGGCTTGTTTGCGGTTGCGGTGTTCGTCGTCGTAGAACTACGTTCCTCGGCACCCCTACTCGACGTCCGGTTGTTCGCCCGCCGTGGTTTCGGTGCCGGCGCGCTGTCTGTCTGTATCCAATTTCTGGTGACCTTCGGGGTGTTCTTGCTGTTGGTGCAGTATCTGCAGTTGATTCTCGGTTATGGACCGCTCACCGCCGCGTTGGCGTTGACCCCTATGGTCGTGCCGCTCATCGTGATCTCGGTGATTGCACCCTGGCTGTCGAACATTGTTGGGCTGCGGGTGATGACCACTGTAGGTCTGCTCACCATCGCGGCGGGACTGGTGATGGTGAGCAGACTGACCGTCGCGGCGACTTACCCTGACCTGCTGTGGCCCTTGCTCATCATGAGTGCGGGTTTGGGGTTGTGTACCGCCCCTGCGACTTTCGCCATCGTCTCGGACACTCCTGAGGCCAAGCACGGGGTGGCTGCCGCGGTCAACGACGCAGCTCGCGAAATCGGTGCCGCGATTGGGATTGCGGTAGCCGGTAGCGTGCTCGCGGCCGGTTACGTTCAGCACATTCAGCCGGCTCTGCCCCAGCTACCCGAGCCTGCCCGTGGTCCGGTGGCCGATTCTCTGGCCGCCGCGTTACAGGTCGCCGACCGCGCAGGACCAGCTGGTCAGCCGCTGGCCGAGTTCGCCAGAGCCGCATTCGTACACGGAAGTGGTCAGGCGACACTGTCGTTGGCGGCGCTGACCGCCGCTGGGGCACTCGTCCTCGCCGTCTTTGCGCCAGGTAGACGCAGCCGTACGACAGCCACCGCGGGTGATGGACGTCGGTGAAGGTCGGCCAGGGTGTCTATTCTTCGGTGTGATTCGTGTCCGTGGCCCGGAGTTGGGCTCGGGCTTGGGACTGCATGAAGTGTTCGACCTCGACCACCACGAACAGGGCAGTAGCGGTGGCTACCGAGCGGCCCTGCGCATCGTCCATCGTGGCCGTGAGATCCAGTTTGCGCCCATCACGAGACCGAACGGCAGCACGCAATACGTATGGAGTGCCGAGCAGAACCGGCGCCAGGTAGTCGAGCTCGAGACGCCGCGTCACGGCGAGCTCACCCACTGTGTAGAGCAGGAAGCCGAACAGATCGTCGAGAACGGTCGCCACCGCGCCTCCGTGTGCTATCCCGGGTGCCCCGACATGACGTTGATCGAACACATGGTGAGCCACCACGCCGTTCTCGTCACGCTGGACCGACAGGGCGTGGCCGTGCGGGTTCTGCGGCCCACAACCAAGACAGTCGGGGTGGTGGGGCGGTAGATCAGGCGAGTCGAAACTCGTGCTCCAGAACGAGCGCGCCCAGTTCTCGACAGCCGGGCCGGCCGACCCGCTGACCTCGTCCGGAACTCTTTTCATGGTCGGACCTCTCTGTCGTGAAAAAAAATTGTGCCGAGTCTGTCGCGTCATCGTGCGCTCGGCCTGCACCGCTGTTAGTTTCGATAGATAAACTGCACTATGTCAGAAGTGAACCGCGCGTTGAAAACGTCGGCGAGGTTGCAGATGAGGGTCATCCACCCCGCAGCCCAGTGGCTGGCGTCGTGATCTGATCGGCCCAGGGATTCGGACACTAGACCCGCTTGGAATAGGGATCTACAAGCATGAGCAGATCGCGTCGATCTTTCAGCACCGAGTTCAAAGACGAACTGTGCCGAGAGGTCATCGACTCTTCCAAGCCGATCAGTGAGGTCGCCAGGGCGTACGGTGTCGGCGACGACAGCTGCAGCACAGTGCGATGCGCCCCGTGTACCGCGCGCCATCGAACGACGGTGGGCATCATCTCGTGATGGCGGACAGCGAGCGTGAAGCAGACTCCAGGGACTCCACCAGGATCAGCTCGAGTTCCGACAGTCTGGCAGCCGACACGGCCACCGCAGCTGCGCGTGTTCGTACATCGAGACCGCGTTGTGTTCCGGCGCGGGCAGTTTCGGTCCAGGCCTGGGCGCAGTGATCGGCGGCCACCGCGAGGTCTGCGGTAGCGGGATCACCGGTCAGACGTGCAATCTCGGTACAGCCGTCGGCGAGAAGCCGACGAAAGAGCCCGCCTCCGGTTCCGGCCTTTTCGATGAAGATACCGAGACTGAACAGCAGCGTCTCGAGGTCATCGGGCGGAAGGTCGACCCAGCTCTTGACGTCGGTTGCCAGCTGGTCGACCGCGGCCAAACCGTCGGCACCGGCTGCTGGTATGTGGTCGGCTATTCCCGGTGTCGATGGGGCGTGCATGCTGGCGGCGGATCGGGCGAAGGCCGCGGCCGCGGCAGTCGACACGGGCGGCAGTGTCTGCGGCCACGTGATTCGGTACGTGCAGTGACGTGTCGGTTGCGGGAACGAGGTGGAAGATCGCGCCCGAGCCAGCGCGTCGAGCGGGATCTTCTGCACGTCGGCCCGATCGTTGTCGACGACCGAGGCAGTCCCCCCGATCTCGTCGTAGCCGATCACCACGATGTCGTGGCGACTCATCTGCAGTTTCACCCGTAAGTAGGGCAGCTCAGCGATATCGGCCCAGACCAGACTGGGTCTTCCCGCATCGATGTCGTCGCGAACCCATGACCATCCCTCACCGGGATCGTCGGTCGTGAGAACCTCGACTTGTCCGCCGAGCCTGCGCGGTAAGTCGATCTCGAAGTCGGCACCGCGGCCGACCAGGTACATCGGTGGGACCAGGTCGTCCGATCGCAGGTAGGACAAACCGAGATCACCACCCAGTGCGAACACCAACCCCTCGTCGGGTGGTCCGTCCCATCCCAGACCGTGCCACTGGAGAAGGTCTCGCATTGCACCTGACCCGCAGTGCCCTCCCATCCGGTGGGGATAGTTCTCGATCAGAGTCGTGGGGGTCACTGTGGCTGCCTTTCGGGTGGTTGGTCGAGCGCGCGTGTCGGCATGCTCAGCTGTTCTGGATTCTGTCGAGATACGTTCGGCGAGCAGTCATGTCGACGTCCGCGAGGAACACCGAATCTGTGTTCAGGGCCGCACCCAGTCCGGTCGCCAGCCGCCGGGGGACGAATTTCACCGCCGCGACCATTGCGCCTGCGAGACGGGTGACGCGGACGAAGGGGCGTGGATTCTCGATCAGATCTGCTGTCGCGCGGGCGATTTCCTCCGGCTCGGCGTTGCGTAATCCCTTTGCGCCGGCGGTTCCGGCGACGAGTTCGGTGTTGGTGAACGTCGGGCGGACTGTGGACAGTCGAACCCCTGACTTGCGGTACTCCAGTCGTGCGGCCTCTGTGAATCCGATGACTGCGAACTTGGTAGCGCAGTAGGTCGCCAAACCAGGTACCGCGAGCTCGCCGGCCAATGACGCAGTGTTGATGATGTGTCCGGTGCGGCGCGGCAGCATGCGCTGAAGAGCCAGTTTGGTCCCGAAGATGACACCCAGGACGTTGATCTCGACTTGACGCCGGGTTACTGCATCGTCCTCTTCGTGGGCGTGGCCGGTAGGCATGATGCCCGCGTTGTTGATCAGGATGTCGAGGGGTCCGAGTTCACGTTCGACCAGGTCCAGAAACGTTGTGAACGAGTCAGGTTCGGTGACGTCGAGTCGGGTGACGACCTTCACCCCGAGTTCGGCGGCGGCCTCCTTCGCACGTGCCTCGTCGATGTCGCCGATGGCGACCCGGTGGCCTCGTCGAATCAACTCCTTCGCTGTCTGATAGCCGATGCCGCGAGCTCCACCTGTGATCGCCACGGTCCTGGCGGGGGTGTGAGGTGCGTTGTTTGTCATCTGCTGCGCTCCTTGCATAGATGAGAGACATCGGTAGACGCCTGTCGGCCCGCTCTCGCGGTAGCGGCTGCGCACACGGGAGAGGGATATGGGTATCGCGCGTCGTCTCGTGCCCGGGGAGGCGTTCGGATCGGTCGTTCATCGCCCGCAGCCGCAATTCCAGCGGCAGAGCGAGTCTCGTCTGTTCGGTGCAACTTCCGGTGTCGGCCTTACCACGGCCGCGGCGACGAGACAGTCATGTGGCACAGCTCTGCCAGCAGGTATCGGCTCACCCGATTCGAAGGTGTCCGAGGCGGTCCGAGTGTTCACGATCGCGATTGTTCGCGGAGAGAGCTCCGACCGATCGGCAGTCGGCCGCGATACGGGGTTCGGCGCGTATGTTCTCACCGCTTGTGTTCATCGAGACTCCCGCGGAAGGTTTCGATCCCCGGGAGTTTCGTCCGGCCGGGTGCGGCCGGTGAAAACATCATCGAGTGGGTGAGCGCCCGTGAAGATCGTGGGGCCGTAGGCGTGCCGAAGCACCGTCAAGATCGCGTTCAAGGGTAGGTCGTCGAAGACTCCTCGCTCGCGGACATACTCCATGTGCTGGGCTCCGTCTGCGGTGAAGGCATGCATGAGAGCATCGCGATCGCCGTCGAATTCCACTGGCGGCACGCCGAAACGAGCGCACAACTCGACATTGAATGCCGGCGTGGCCTTCAACCACCGGCCCTCGATGTAGAGGCGACTGTAGCCGTGGTAGACGAACAGGTCGGTGCCGCCCATCAGCGTGCGCAACGTCTCGGTCTGCAGGTGATTTCGGACGTCGGCGAAGCCGAGCAGTGCTGGGATACCCGCCGCCCGGCACACTGCGGTCAACAGCACCGCCTTCGGGACGCAGTAAGCGCGCCCGGCCTCGAGGACGAAGCTCGCTCGATAGTGGGCCGGATCGTCCGACACGGTGTATGGGTCGTACCAGATTCGGTCGCGGACGGCGGCGAAGAGGCGTCTGGCCTTGTCACGGTCGCTGCTCGCATCTCCGATTGCCGCGGCGGTGAACGCCCGCACGGATTCGTGCTCGATGTCGAGGAAGTCCGTTGCTCCCAGGTATGCGTGTGGTGGCTGCGTAGTATGTGCTCCGGGCGGGCGGTCTGTCATGGTCATCGCTGATGTTCCCTTCTCTGAGCAAACCGGTTGCTGTTGTGTGCACAACGACCGAAGGATCGGTCAGTTGCGCGCGAGTCCGCCGAGCATCAGGTCTTCGCGTTGGACGGGGAGTCGCTGGGCGATCACCCGTTTGCTGTACATGAACTCGCGCGGGCGACCTATGCAGTCGGCGGCAATGAGCTCACCGGCCTGGAGATAGAAGCAACTGAAATCACTGTCGCGGGTGGGGTCACCGCTGAGAACCACTTCGTCGTATCCAGTGTTGAGGCCGGCGATCTGCAGCTTGAAGTGATACTGATCCGACCAGAACCACGGCAACGCTTCGATTTTTCTGGACTTCCCGCAGGCGGTCGACGCAGCGACTTTGGCCTGCTCTCCTGCGCTCGAGACGGACTCCAACCGTAGTCGACGGCCGTAACGGGCCATGTCGTGGCTCGCGCAGTCCCCCGCCGCCATGATGTCGGGGTCGTTGGTCCGAGTGTGATCGTCGATCACGATGCCGTTGTCGATGACAAGACCCGCATCGGCGGCGAGGTCGGTGTTCGGCTCGACGCCGACACCGACGATGACCAGATCTGCGGGGATCGATTCTCCGCTGGCCAAGGTGATTTCACGAACCTCACGGTCACCGGACAGGCCCTGAACCATCGCGTTCGTTCTGATGTCGACTCCCTGTTCGCGATGTATCCGCTCGAAGAACGTCGATACCTCGGGAGCAGTGACCCGCTCGAGCACACGCCCAGTTGCCTCGAGGACTGTGACCTGTACGCCCAGTGCGCGCAGCGATGCCGCTGTCTCGAGTCCGATGTAGCCGCCTCCGACGATCACCACCCGCTGGCCAGGGCCGGTGGCCATACGTATCCTCTCGACGTCCGCTGCGGTGCGCAGGTAGTAGACCCCGTGGAGATCGGCCCCGGGAACGGTGAGCCGACGAGGGCGGGCTCCCGTGCACAGCGCGAGCTTGTCGTAGGCCAGCTTCTCCCCGGTGTCGAGAACGACGTTGCCTTCCGACCGAACGATGGTCTCCACCTGCGCGTTCAGGAGCTGAATACCTTGCTTGGAGTAGAAGTCCGTGCTGCGAATGGCGATATCGTCGAGTACGCATTTGCCCGCCAGGTATGCCTTCGACAGCGGGGGGCGTTGATAGGGAGCGGCAGACTCGTTACCGATGAGGACGATGTCGCCTGTCCAACCTTCTTGGCGCAAACTAGCTGCCAGTTGTGCCCCAGCATGGCTTGCGCCGACGATGATCGCCCGTTGCGATGTCATACGCTGGAAGTAGGCGTCAGGCGCACCATCATCTTGCTGATGCCCCGCACGAAATTCGACTGAACATACTCGGGGTCGCCGACGACCTCGATGTTCTCGAAGCGGGGAAGCAACTCCTCCCACAGAATCCGCAGCTGCATTTCGGCCAGCCGATTGCCCATACACCGGTGCACACCGAATCCGAACGCGATGTGATTGCGCGCATTGGCACGATCGATGATGAAATCATCAGGATTCTCGAAAACGCGTTCGTCGCGGTTACCCGAGGCATACCACATCACCAATTTGTCACCCTTGCGGATGAATTGTCCGTTCAGAACGGTGTCGGCTTTGGCGATTCGGCGCATGTACGCCAAGGGTGTTTGCCATCGGATGATTTCCGAGTTCATGTTGGGGATCAAATCGGGATTGGCCTTCAATTTCTCGAACTGGTCGGGGAATTGGTTCAACGCAAGAACGCCACCGCTCATCGAGTTTCGCGTGGTGTCGTTGCCACCGACGATCAGCAGGACGAGGTTGCCCAGAAATTCCATCGGACGATCGATCAGATCCTTGGTGTCCTCGTTGCTCTGCAACATGGTGATCAGATCGAAACCGGACTCTTCCCCTGCAGACCTCCTGGCTGCTTTGTCATGCCAGAGAGCGCTGAGGCCACGGGCCATGTCACGCATGCCTTCGAACACCTCGTCGTTGTCCGAGGGCCCACCGTTGGCTTGCTCCATCGAGGTTGCCAAATCGGACCAGTAGACGAGTTTGCGGCGTTGTTCGTAGGGGAAATCCAGAAGAGTTGCGAGCATCCGAGCTGTCAACTCGATCGAGACATTCTGCACCCAGTCGAACGGCTCGTTCAAGGGGAGGTCGTCCAATACCTCCCGTACGCGCGATCGGATCAGTCCCTCCATCTCCCGGAGGTTCTTCGGTGCGACAACCCCCTGGACGGCAGCGCGCTGCTTGTCGTGGTGTGGTGGGTCCATCGCGATGAACATCTCGATATCGAGAAACCGGGGCGGAACGCCGATGACGATGAACGGTTCGGCCGAGAACACAGCGTGATTCTTGTCGACGGCCACGATATCGGCATGGCGCGTGACCGACCAGAACGGGCCGAACGGACTATTGGGTTGGTAGTGCACCGGTGCCTCGTTCCGCACGCGCTCGAAGTACGACTGCCACCGCCCTTGTCTGTAAAGAAAGGGGTTACTGAGGTCGATGTCGGCGAGCTCGACATCCTCGACCGGTGGGATGGGACTTTCGACGAAGATCTTCTTGCCATTCGTGCCAGTCACCCACCGTCGGGTCTTGTCGTACAAATGAGCGCCCTGGATCTGCAGCCCTATCGGGATGGTCGACTGGACCTTGTCGGCGATCGACTCAGAAACTTTCATGCTGTCGTGCCTGCCTTTCGCACATCACAATTGGAATTCAGGTGTTCGAACGATCAGGCCATCCCACGCTTCCGAGGCCACCATCTGGCACGACAACCGAGACGTGGGTTCACGCTCGGGGTTCATCGCCAGCATCTCCTCCTCGTCGGCGCCGGACAGACCCACCTCTCCTGACCACTGCGGGTCGACGATCACATGGCAGGTGCCACAGGCCGTTTCGCCCCCACAGTCTCCATCGATCCCCGGCACAGCATTGTCGGTTGCAATCTGCATCAGCGAGCGACCTTCGACCAGAGCCGCCTCGTGCTTCTCACCATCGTGGGCGACGAAAATTACAGCTGCCATGTCAACTCCTCGTTTTCCGGCGTGATTGACGAAAGTGTCGTCGCAAACGCGGGTGACGGCTATGTTCGGTGGAGTCATAAACTTGTGAATTCGGGTCAAAGGGGTCACCGTGAAGCTGAGCGACGAGGGCGTGCCACCGCTTGCGTTCGTTCAGTTGCTCGAACGCCGCGCACTCGACCCTGACGCCGCCGCGCGGCTTCGTGTGATCATGCACCGCGAAGGAACCAGTGAAGCGACGCTCATTCAGCATGACGTTCAGGCACCGATACGGTGGTTTCGGGAGGTCTATCCCGAACTCGATATCGCCCAGGCCACTCGACTCGGATTTGCGTTTGCCGAGCAGGCCCAGTTGACATCGTTCGGGCCTCTGAGTTCACCTTTGATCAGCGCTGGTTCGGTCGCCGAGATCGTCGATCTCCTGACATACCTACCATTGATCTCCACGGCGTTGAAGTCGCAGTTCCACACCGGCGACTACGGTCTGATCGTCGGGCTCACTGCGCACACAGGCGATTCCGCACTGGACTGCTTGGTCATCACCTACGGTGGGTCGGCGTTACTACGACTGCTGGACATGCTCGCCGGTGACATATCGCCGGTGACACTCCATCTGAGCTGGCCGGAGCCGGCCGAGGTGAGCCACGACGAAGGTCCGGGGGCGAATCGCCGGTTCTTCGACGCTCCGATTTCCTTCGTCCACGTACCCGAGGAGACCCTCAACAAGGCTTGTCGCTTCTCGGACCCCCTCGCATATCGTCTCGCTATCGCTGATCTGCAGCGAACACTCGCCCAGCGGAGTGGGTCCATGTCATCCGCCGAGAAGGTGAGGCAACAGTTGGAAAAGGACCTCGGACAGCGAACCAACCATGATGTTGCACAAGCATTGTCGATGTCGAGTAGCACGTTGAAACGGCGGCTTGCCGAAGAAGGAACCACCTATAGCAAGGTGCGCCACTCGCTGCTGTACGAGCGCGCGATGCTACGGCTCCTCGACCGATCGGTTTCGGTCAGCGAGATCGCTACCGAACTCGGATACAGCGACCTCGCCAACTTCTCTCACGCCTTCAAACGCTGGACCGGACGCTCTCCGAAAGATTTCCGAAATCCCCGACTCTCAGACGACCCGGATTCGACGTAGACCCCGCAGAACGGGGTCGAGATCGATGCCTCGTTCGTTCGCGGCCTGATCGATCTTCATCTCGGAGATTTCTGAGACGTCACCGCCTCCCTGCCGTGAGAAGAAGAGTGTGTGCAAACCCGAGTACCAACCACTAGTCACTCGACGGTGTCGGCCGGCACGCGTGCGGTCTCCGATTCGAGAAAGTCGACGAGAGCTTCCAACAGGCTGTCCGCGCGGGTTTCGACATCGGCCAGGACAGAGTCCACGTCGTCGAGAAGACCGTGGGCGTGTCTACGCGCAAGCGTTCCGCGTTCGTAGTAGCCGGGGTCGAGTAGAACCCGCGGTACTGGATCCGGTGCCGCGATCTGCTCCGGATGTTGTGACCGCGCAGTGGGCTGCAGGTGGGTGGGTGCCCTTCCGTCCCAGTGCATTCGCACGATGCCCGCTACCGCACGGGCGGTCAGCGGGGTCGCAGCCAACGGGGTGTGGCCCCACCGGTCGATCGCAGTCGACAGCGGATGTTGACCGGCCGGGTCGAAATACCGGTCGTATCCGCCGAGCCCGGTGCCGTCCACGGCATCGAAAGCGTCGGCGAGCATTCGGGTGCTCGGATACCGGGCCTGATGGCCGAGCACCTCACACCAGCGCTGGTACACCGTGCGCGGAGAAATGCCCGTCCCCGCCAGCGCGAGGGAGGTGAGGGTATGAACGCCGCGGCCTGTCTCGATGCGAAGGGCGTCGAGACCCGCATCGGCGGTGACATCGCATGCCCGCAGGGCCGCGATCTGCGTGTACGGCAGACCTGTCGTAGCGAGCGTGAGGATCAGCGCGTCTCTGCGCGCGAACAACGCTGACGGCCAACCGTATTCGGGGAGTCGGGCGATGATTCCGCCGATCACGGCTGCCACCTCCTGCAGGCGCGACGTGCGGGCCCCATCCAGCGCAGCCCGGACGGTCTCAGCGCGCCCTGGAGGAGGTAATAGATGCCGATGATGAGCGGAGTCGATCACCGCGATCCGGCGGCGTTGGGTCGTCGGCGCGGCGGGGTGCGCATACAGGAACCGAGCAAGTGACTCAGGAGAGGCCGCCAATGGGGGTTCGCCATGGGCGGTGCACCAGTCCTCGAACAGTGACCACGTGTGCCGATCCCGCCTCGGTATCGACGTGTTCGTGATGTCCGATGCACGTATCGGACAAGGGCGGTCGTCGTGGTCAGCATCTACCCCTGTCGTCCCGTCGCCGCTCACTGGTTCGGTCGGGTGCCTGGTCATAGGCCGAGCTCGGTGACGGCGTTGCCGACCAGTGGCGCATTCTCGTGAGCGTATGTTTCGACCATTGCGGGTGTGGTGTGCCCGGTTTGGCGCATGATCGCATGCGCGTCGGCACCGTTGCGGAAGGCCTGCGTGACGAAGCCGGAACGGAGGGAATGCCCGCCGAGCTGGGCGACGGTGTCGGGGCCGTATCCAGCTCGAGTAGCGCGGCGGCGGATCGCCGCGTGCACCGCGGCTCCGGACAGGGCTGTGTCGGAGAGGTTGCCGTTCTTGCGGACGGACCGAAACAGAGGGGACCGTTTCTCGACTACAGGAAGGGTGCCGCGGCAGATATGGGAGTCGAATTCCACTGCGCGGGAAAGTATTCGGATGACAGCAACTCTGCCGCCGGTGTCGAACGCTGCGACGATCTGCAGCCATCGCACCCACGCGCAGACCGGACATGACTCGTGGCGGTCGGTGAACGGGAGTGCTTTCACGGTTCCGGTGCCGTCCTGGTCGGTCTTCGATTTGCGGATACGTACGTGCGCGCCGTCGAGGCGGTCGCGGTGGACATCGCGGCATTCGAGCGCTACGAGTTCGCTGCGGCGGAATGCGCCGGTGTAGCCCATCAGGAGCAGCGCAGTGTCGCGGCGTTCGAGGACCTCCGACGCCCACCCGGCCCCACCTCGACGCGCGTAATCGACGATCGTAGTGATGTCGGAGGTCAGCAGCGGTGCGCGCGGGTTACGGGGCCGCTCCCCCGCAGACGCGTAATCCCGCCGAATACCCGAGAGAGTGGCGCGCACCATCTCGTGCCCGCACGGGTTGTCGTAGCCGGTAGCGCGGTGGCGGTCCGCGACCGCCGCGATCCATTTGCCGAACGTCGACGGCGCATACGCCCGCGTCCCGTCGACGGTGAGCGTGTCGGCAGCCGCAACGAGATAGGCCGCCACCGTAGCGGGATGCGCCGGCAACGCGTGGTGCCCGGCGACGGTGCACCAGGTCTCGAAGCGTCGCCACGCCGAATCGTAGGCGCGGCGGGTAGCACCGGACCGTGCCGACGCCATCGACCGTTCGATCCGAGCGGCGACCTCGCCCGACAGGTCCGGAAACACCTCCGCACTCCTCACCGGGACGACTGAATCCGTGTCCAGGACCTCACCTAGCTGCCGATCTGCCATGACAGGGACTGTAGCGAGCACCCCCGACAGCTCTTTCGAGTTGAAACGCGCTGAGCAGGGATTTAGACGAAGACGGTGCGGGAACGGAAATTCTCGTCGGTCACCGCACACAGACCGTGGGTGACTACAGGAGGCGATTGATTCCCGCGTAAAAGCGGGCGTAGAAAAACGTGGGGTGATCATGCGCGCTTCAGTCCCAGTCCAGTCGGATGCCGAGCTCGACGAAGGCATAGGCCAGCTCATCGATGTCTTCTTCGGTGCGGCAACCCGTTCTCGCCAATCCGAACAGAGATCGGGCGGCGTCGCTGTCGACGCGGGCGGCGGCGACAGCGGCATCGATCGCCGCAATCACACCGTCCCAAGCGCTGCGGGCGGGTACCGGACTGCGAGACCTTGTCGGAGCGGTCCCCGGATCGACCGGCTCGTACCGTCGCGGCCGCAGCAAGCAGGCATCAGCACCGCTCGCGGCCATCTCATCGTTCTCCACCGCGATGATCGCGGTCGCGGCGGCAAACAAAACCTTCGCTTGCTCGTCCCACCGCAGTTGCTCGAACGGAACCCATGATGTCCGGAGCGGGCGAGAATGGCCGGTGGACTTCCAGATCGCGCTCAG
Source organism: Rhodococcus sp. 05-2255-1e (assembly GCF_002259025.1). Taxonomy (NCBI): domain Bacteria; kingdom Bacillati; phylum Actinomycetota; class Actinomycetes; order Mycobacteriales; family Nocardiaceae; genus Rhodococcus; species Rhodococcus sp. 05-2255-1e. The sequence goes on from NZ_NOZE01000005.1 coordinate 184,917, forward strand.
TGGCTTCGCCCACCATCCGGTGCGGACCAGCGGCGTCGATACCTCGTCGACGACGGTACGCAGCAGCCTGAACCACACTGCGGCATGAACACGGCCCGCGCCGAGCTCGACCGACCCGCTCGTCAATGCGGCGGCGGTGCGCCGGTCGATTTCTGCGACGACTGCCGGTACCGGTATCGGTGATGCGTGATCGTCCGAGCCTGCTGGTGTCCTCTCCCAGAAGACCAGCCTGCCGGGTACGACACTGCAGAATTCCAGTCGACAGTGATGTTTCGTGCAGCTGGTCAGCATCGGGTACTGATGAGCCATCATGACCGCGATATCGGCGTCTGTGTCGAGGTCGTCGATACACAAGGGACATGCCCGCGTATCGAGCTTGCTCACCCAGGGAAGCCACATGCCGGCGGGCGGTGCGCGTCGACGTCGATCTGCCATCGCCAGACCCGCCGGTAGTAGGACAGAGAACTGATGGGCGTAGGTGTCGAAGTCACATTCGGCGGGGTCGGTGCTGTCGAGGAGCCAGGGCGTGCACCCCGCTAGCGTCATCTCACGCAGCCGTTCCGCCGCACAGGTGCTCCTCTGGGCGAGGGCGTCCAGCACCGGCTCGGGTGTGTAGCGGTCCAGGTCCACGCCCGGACTCTCGAAGCCGAGCCCGTCGAGAAGGTCCGCTGTATTGATCAACGAATACAGTGCGCTGGTCCGGGCCAGCCACGACATCAGAGTCTCACCAGGTAGTGGTTGCGGGTGAAGGGGCCACCGCGGATACGCACTGTGGGCGAGCGCTGTGTGCGCTGCAGGGGCATCGGATGGAATTGTCATGCCAGGTGCCGCTCGAAGTGGCGGCGGCGTTCGGTAGGCCCGGAGTAGACGGTCTGCGTCAACACCTGTGAGGTGATCGCTTCCTCTCCGGCCTCTAATGCGGTCACTGCGGCCGCGGTCAACAGCGTGGCCAGTTCGCCGATGGTGCCCTCACACCGGGTGAGGAGGTAGTCGGTCATCTCCGCCGATGTCAGATGCGAGGGCGCACGCAATGGGAAGCTGGCGGTGAAACTCGCCAGCAGGGAGCGGGTGTCGGTGTCGTTGGTCCAGATCGGCAGCGTCATGGGGTGAAAACGGTTCTCCAACTGCCCATCGCTGCGGATAGCGAGGTACGCCTCTCGGGTACCGACTCCGACGAGAGGGATCCGCAGCTCGTTGCCAAGAAACCGCAACAGGTTCAGAAATTCTCGGCGCACGTTGTCGCGGCCGGCAAGAACATTGTGGAGCTCGTCGATGATCAGCATCCGCACCCCGGTCGCTCGCAGCAGCGTAACCGCTTGCTGTTCGAGTTCGTGAACGCGGCTTCGCGGGCGCATCGGCGTTCCGAGTGCCGCGAGCATCGCCAGGTAGAACCGTCCGGGTGCTGGGTCCGGGGGCATCTGCATACACAGCACCGGTATCTGCTCACGGTCGGGCAAGGTGACCGCAGGGTGCGCACGCCGGAACTTCTCGATGATCATCGACTTGCCGTTGTTCGTCGGTCCGATCAGAAGCAGGTTCGGCATTCGTTGCCGATCCGGCCACCCCAGCAACGTCTCGAGGTGCTCGATCACCGACCGTGCACGCGGATACCCGATCCACCGTTCCGTGCGAATGTGCCTGATGCGTTGCGCGGCAGGGAGAACCGCGATCGGTCTGACCGAACTGCGCAGATGGTTGAGGTCCGCACTACCGGGGTCGATGTCTTGGCAGCTACGGTCGTCGCCGTCGCCTGCGGGCGTGATTCGGGGGTCGTTGTTCACCGTTTCACCATTCTTCGATGTCGTCGAAGATCGGAACCGACACGTCGTCGGTGCCTGGGCCAAGCTCGGGCGGGCCCATCGCGTTCGGTGATGTCACGACGCTGCTCAGGTGCGCACGACGACTGCGGTTACGTCGAGCCCGTCTGGTGTCCTTCTGCGCCGATGTTGCGATCTCTCGCATCTTGTCGATCATCGAGAACAAGGCGTGTTCGTCGATATGTGCTCGGCCGTGTTCGCGCAGTCGTGTCACTGCTGCGCGATGTTCCCACAAGGTCACCGCTGGATGTGACATCGTTCGATACGGCACCTCGATGTATCCGCCGCCGCTGTCGGGGTCCAGGACCCACACCCTGCTCAGATCTCGTGGGTCCCGGCGGATCACAAACTGGCCCAGGGTCTCTCGTCGGGCGATCCACGGTTTCAGAGCGTTCGCGAAGTACTGGATGTGGTCGATGACGAACCCCGTCCGCGTCAGGCGACGGCGGATGACGGGAAGGAAGTCCACCAGGAATGCGGTCTCGTCCACCACCGTCGAGCTCGCCAGAGCACTGTCAGCGTCGGTGCTGCTGGTCCACCGCGCAGCCGGGCTCTGCCGGAGGCCGGTGTGCACCTCTGCGTGATACGCCGCGACCGCCAGGACCAGCCAGCGTTCCAGTTCTCGTAACGTCAACGCCGCCTTACTATCCGAGTCGTAGCTGCCCCGCTGAGTTGGGTTCGAGAATGTGGTGCCGGGGAGTTCGTGGACCTGGGTCATGACGGTGCCGATGATGCGTTCGACGATCCCGCCGTAATGCGGCCTGCCGGGTGGGCGGTAGCCGAGGTCGATGCCGTGTTGCTCGCAACCGCGCTGGAGCGCTTCACTTTTGAACTCGGAAGCGTTGTCGATGTACAGGCGGTGCGGCTTTCCGGCCATCGGCCACCGCACATCCGCGCCGAGGCCCAGAGAGTCGATCCATACGCTTTTGTCCGAGCACACCCGGCCCAGACACAACCCGACCGACACTGCGGACGGCGGATCGAGAGTTACCACGAACCCAGGTATGCAGCGGCTGAGGACATCGATGGCAATCGTGAGATAAGGACGTCCGATCGGCGCCCGGTCGTATTCGTCGACGATCATCAGATCGACCACGGTGTGATCGATCTGTACTTGCTGGAGAACGGCCGTCACCGGCGGCGGGACATCGCCCGCGGATTGCCGCGACCTGGCGGCGTCCGGTCCGCCACGTGAGCGTGCGACACGGCCCGGGTGCATTGCTGCGATCCGGGCATTGACTGTGTTGCGGGCTGGGATCGGGAGTCCGGCGCGGTGACAGGCCTGCGCGATACGACGATGTAGTGCAGCGACACTGAGTTTCTGACGAGCCAGGAATTCACGGTTGATGTGCTCGGTGATCACGTCTTCCACCTCGTCTGGCACGCGGGAGCGTCCACGTCCGCCTGCGGGCGCGGAGACCAGTAGATCGGTAACCGCCCCTTCCCCATTCCGGAGTATGGACAGCAGCGCGTACACCCGCCGGGGCGAGACACTCAACTGTTGCGCTGCATCCTCGACCGCGGAGGTACCGATCGCGGATCGATTCATCAGCTCGTTGAGCACTGCGAACCGTGCCCGTGCCTGCTCCCACTGCTCGGCCGACGCGGTCAAGACACCAGCCTCGACGACGTCGAACTTCTCCGCATCCATTGCAGCCTCCGAACACCCGACCCAGGTGACCGATTGTGCAGTCCACTTCTGCACTCAGAATGTCAGAAGACCACTGCAATCGGAGGTGAAACCCCAGGAAAACATGACGCCCACTTCTGAAACTGACACCAGCGCTGCAGCTCAACAACCGAACCCGGTTGTTGAGCTCGACTAACGGCCACGACGGCACCGGCCACGACGGCACCGGCCGTGCAACGGGTCGGATTGGACACCTGTGTTCGCGTATCAAGCCCGGTATTCCCGATCCGCCGACCACCGCGATCTTCTCAACACGGGTACGTGGCACACGGCGTCACCAAGACGCTGAACATTTCGCCGAACACAGCATTGTCGTCGAACTCAGAGCGGGCACCAGGCTCGGAACCGAGGTTCATTGCCACGCCGCATCGACACGCAGTCGACTAGACCACACTCGAACATGAACTGCGCCACCCAATTTAACCCCACTGCAGTAGGTCGAGAGTGAATCGGGATACTTCGAATCGAACGCATAGAACGTCTGGCGCACAAGCGCACTCAACATACCGGTGACGAGCTACGTCAAAGTCAAAGACTCCAAGGGAACACACACGACGTGTCGAGGGCAATCATGTTCACTGGTAGATCGAGGACTTTTCGATCACAGAAGCTGTTCTATATGGTGGTTGTACGCGTAGCTCGGCGGGATGAATGCTACTGACCGGCGCTCCCGTGTGGTGGGTAAGTGCAGTCGTCTTCTGAACTAGTGCAGTCGTCTTCTGAAACTGACAATCAGCCGATCCGTCGACCAGCCGTTGAGTAGTGCCAAAAACGTACGCGAAACCCGCGCATGTCAAAACATTGAAACCGATGAGTTGTGGCACAGTGAACCATCGTGGGCCACAAATACGGATACGCCAGGGTCTCAACCGCCGAACAGAACCTCGACCTACAGAGCGACGCCCTGAGCGCCTTCGGCTGCGAACGCATCTTCACCGACACCGCGAGCGGATCCACCACCACCCGGCCGGCACTGACCGAACTCCTCGACGTCCTTCTGCCC